>NZ_JBSSAH010000007.1:0-102125 GCF_054058415.1 Thermostichus sp. MS-CIW-38
TCTCTCCTTGGGGCGACTGTAAACTCGCCTGAAATTCCGAAACTTAGCTGTCCTCTGGGGCCGCTAGGGATTGGGATAAAGCCCGCACCCTGCGCGTAGCGCGGGTGTCGGGTAGTTTACTTGGACTGACTCCCTCCACCAAGTTGAGCAGGGATCCCGGCCAAACCGCTTAGACAAGGGGAGCTGGCTTACGCAAAATGGAGGAAGTAGGGGAAAAGCATCTCGTAAATCACTCGGTCGAAGCGTGCCCGTTTACCTGTACTGGGGAGATGACACCTATCGCCTGATGCAGGCGGTGCAGCAGTTGCGCGACCAAGTGCTGGATCCCCACTGGGCAGCTTTTAACTACGATCGCCTGCCGCCGGAATCCACGATTGCCGGGCTCAACCAAGCCATGACCCCGCCGCTGGGATCCACCGCCCGCTTGGTTTGGCTGGAAGAGACAACACTCACCCAACATTGCCCGGAAGATCTGTGGGAAGAAGTGGAGCGAACCTTGGCCCAGTTACCCCCTACCACCCATCTGCTCTTGACCACCAGCAATAAACCCGATGGGCGCCTGAAATCCACCAAAATCCTCAAAAAAACGGCCATTGTCCGCGAGTTTTCGCAACTGGCCCCTTGGGATGAGGAGGGCATTCTCCAGCAGGTGCAGCGGGAAGCTGAACAACGGGATCTGGCCCTCAGCCCGGCAGCCGCCCAGAAATTGGCCGAGGCAGTGGGCAATGACTCCCGTCGCTTGGCGATGGAATTGGAAAAGCTGGCCCTGTTTACGGCAGGTCAACAGGATCCCATTTCTCCTGAACAAGTCGAGGCGTTAGTTCCCGCCAGCGCCTACAACAGCTTTCAATTGGCGGGATCCCTGCGCAAAGGGAATCTGGAACAAGCCCTACGCATCTTGACCCATCTGCTGGATCACAACGAGCCGGCCCTGAGGATTCTGGCGGTGTTGGTAGGCCAATTTCGCACCTGGCTATGGGTGCGGCTGCTGCTGGATCAGGGAGAACGGGATCCCAAAGTCATCGCCCAGAAAGCAGAAATCGGGAATCCCAACCGGGTTTACTTTCTGCAAAAAGAGGTGGGATCCCTGAAGACCACAGCTTTACTGAAAGCAATGCAGCAGCTTTTGCAATTGGAATACAACCTCAAGCAAGGACAGCCGGAACGAGATGCCTTTCAAGAAGCGCTGATCCAAATCGTGGCTATATTGGGTGAAGGCCGAGCTCAGAGCAAGTAGAGCAGAATAAACAACACGATCCAAACCCCATCCACAAAGTGCCAGTAGATCTCGGCAGCTTCGACGCCAAAATGATGTTGAGCGCTGTAGTGGCCGGGTTTAAAGGAGCGCCAGAGCACTGCCAGAATAAACAGCAACCCTGCCATCACGTGGAGACCATGAAACCCCGTTAAAACATAGAAGGTGCTGGCAAACAAATTGGTGGTGAGGCCAAACTCCAGGTTGCTGTACTCATAGAGTTGCCCTGCCAGGAAAACCGCCCCCATCAGCGCTGTGAGGGCAAACCACAGCCGCAGACCCCTGACATCATCGGCCTTGATGGCCGACCCAGCTTTGTGAATGACGAAGCTGCTGGAGAGCAAAATCACCGTGTTGATCCCGGGCAAGAGCAATTCCCGCTCTGGGGTTCCCTCCGGCGGCCACACCGGGGCGGTGAGGCTATAGGCCAGGTAGGCCATGAACAGCCCTAGGAAAAGACAGCCTTCTGCCACCAAAAACATCAAGATGCCAAAGACGCGATGATCTGGGTGCTCAGCATGGGCAGTGTGGGCCCTTGAGTGGCCAACCATCAGCGTTTCAGAGGCAAGGGATCCTTGCATATTCCTTTCCACCTAAATTCCTGAATTCCTGAGACTTCTTGAGGCTGTACAAGCAGCCCAGCCAAGACTGGAATACCCAGTGAGCAGGGGATCAGCCGCCCACCGGGCATCCGGCCTGCTAAGAAGAAGTAGGCTCCGCTTCTGCCAGCGCCAGCTCCCGCAAGGTTTGCAACTGAGCAGCAAAGTAGTCCAGCGTCTCCTTGCTGTGCAAACCGTAGTCATAGGGGCCGGTCAGCAAAATGGGATCCCCATAAAAGTTGTGATGGGGCGGGGGAGAAGAAGTTGTCCACTCCAGTGTCAGGGCCTGCCAAGGATTATCCCCAGCTTTTGGCCCGGCCACCCAGGAGTAGATGGCGTTAACCAAAAAGGGCAGGGTGGAAATGGCCAGAACAAAGGCCCCCACCGAGCTGATCCAGTTGAGGTCGGCAAATTGGGGATCGTACTGGGCCACCCGGCGGGGCATCCCCATCAGGCCCAGCTTGTGCATCGGCAGAAAGCAGATGTTGAAGCCGACGAAGGTCAGCACAAAATGTACCCGCCCCCAAAACTCATTCAACATGCGCCCCGTCATCTTGGGGAACCAGTGGTAGATGCCGGCATAGATCCCAAAGACGCTGCCGCCAAACAACACGTAGTGTAGGTGGGCCACCACAAAGTAGGTGTCGTGAACGTGGATATCCAGAGGCACCGAGGCGAGGATAATCCCGCTCAAGCCGCCGATCACGAACATCGAGACAAAACCCATGCCAAACAGCATGGCCGAGCGGAAGTGGATTTTGCCGCCCCACAAAGTGGCCAGCCAGCTAAACACCTTGATCCCAGTGGGAACGGCAATGGCCATGGTGGCGATCATGAAGAACACCCGCATCCAGTCAGGGGTGCCACTGGTGAACATGTGGTGCGCCCAGACGATCAACCCCAAAAAGCAGATGGCCAAGCTGGAGTAGGCGATGGCCTTGTAGGCAAAGATGGGCTTGCGGGCATGCACCGGCAAAATCTCGGAGATCATGCCAAAGACCGGCAAGATCATGATGTACACCGCCGGGTGGGAGTAGAACCAGAACATGTGCTGGTACACCACCGGATCCCCGCCGCCGCTGGGGTTGAAAAAGGCCGTGCCTGCCAAGAGGTCAAAGCTAAGCAAAATCAATGCACCGGCCAAAACCGGTGTTGCAATGAGGGTAAGAATAGATGCTGCCAGCATGGCCCAGCAAAACAGCGGCATGTCTTCCATCTTCATGCCGGGCATGCGCATCTTCAGAATGGTGGTGATGAAGTTAACCGCCGCCAGGATGGAAGAGGTTCCTGCCAACAAAATGCTCAGGATCCAGAGTTCTTCCCCCACCTTGCCGCTGATCAAGCTGAGGGGGGGGTAGGAAGTCCAGCCGGCAGCCGGAGCCTCTATGAACAGGCTGGCCAAAAGCAGGATCCCTGTGGGCGGAACCAGCCAAAAGGCCACTGCATTCAGCTTGGGGAAGGCCATATCCCGCGCCCCGATCATCAGCGGTACTAGGTAGTTGCCAAAGCCCCCCACCAAAGCAGGCACGATCCACAAAAAGATCATGATCGTGGCGTGCAGGGTAAAGGCACCGTTGTACCGCTCAAAGCCGAGAAAGTCGGCCTCTGGAGTAGCCAGCTCTGCCCGTACTGCCGTCGCCAGCGCCCCTCCCACCAAGTAGAAGAAAAAGGTGGTCACCAAGTACTGGATCCCGATGACCTTGTGATCGGTGGAGAAGGTAAAGAAGCGCCACCAAGGCTCAGCAGGAAGTTCAAGTTCAACCTTCGGTGCAGCAACAAGTCTTGAGCTGTCTTGCAGCTGGGTCATTGCACAAAAGCTCCTATATCGCGTTGGCAGAATGTTGTTCCCACAAGCGCAGGCCAAAGGGGCGTCAGGGATCCCGGCTAGCCTGCGGAAGGAAGGGATCCAGAATGGGACTGGAGAGACTTCAAATCTGAGGGGGAGACGCCCAAACGCTGGTGGTGGACATGGGCAAAGGCAGACTCGGCCTCAGGGGAGCCTGGCCGAGGAGAGGGATGGACTGGCGAGAAATCTGAAACGAGGGCCAAGGTGCTGCCCTCGCCACGGGCGGCCAAAACTTGCTCCTGCTGCCAGCGCTCGAAGTCTTCCGGCGTATCCACAAACAATTGCCCTGCCATCACCCCATGATAGGGGCCGCACAGCTCTGCGCAGATGATAGGGTACTGCCCCAGTTGAGTGGGCACAAACTCCAGGTGGGTCTCTCGGCCCGGGATCACATCCTGCTTGAGGCGAAATTGCGGCACCCAGAAGGCATGGTTCACATCCAGAGCCGTCATATCCAAGCGCACCCGCTTGTTCAGAGGAAGGTGCAGCTCGCTGGCCACCAGGCCGGAATCCGGGTAGGTGAACATCCAAGCATATTGCATGCCCTGCACTTGAACGACCAGATCCGGCTGGCCCATTTCCTTCCCGGGTAGCACCGCAGGCGTGTAGGCGTAGCCGGGATCCCCCGCCTCAGCTTCGTGGGAAGACTCCATCGCCATGGCCGCGTGGATATGGCCGCCGACGTGAGCACCCCCGTAAACAGCTTGATAGACATCTAGGCTGGCCAAGCCCAACCAAAGAATGATCACCGCCGGCACCGCCGTCCACACGATCTCCAGCAGCACATTGCCGTGGCTGGGATCCCCGTCGCCTTTGTCGCCTCGCCGCTTGCGGTAGCGGACAATACAGTAGAGAAGCACTCCCTGTACCACCAAAAAGATCCCTGTGGCAATGGTTATGGTGCTGTTAAAGAGGCTGTCGAACAAGGGGGCTGATTCGGCAGCAGATTCGGGAAGCAGATGGTGGTTTTGCCCGTACCAAAGGCTGGCAAGGGTCAGGAGGATCCCCATACCCACCAAGATGATGTTGCTAATCGCACTCACGACTGCTTTTCCCCAATACAGAGAGCATCTACCCTAGCAGACAATCCGCCCACAGCGTTTGCAGACTACGTTTTCTACTGTTGCCGTTTTTTGTTTTTGTTTACATTGCTTACAGGGCTTACAAAATTTTTGCCTATGGAGCCCGATCCGCTGTGCACGGACTTCCCACCGCTATCAAATACTAGTTTGCGGGGGAAAGAAAGTTGTGTAGACTTATGGATCTCTTCAGGATCTTTCAGGGTGAGCAGTGACGAGGCGGAGCTTTGGTTCCGAGATTTTCGGCAAACCTGTGTAAGGGCGGTACCACATTGAAGGCTGGCTCTGGTTGAGGGTCATCTCTCCAAGCTGAGATTTTTGCTGGCTGTAGACTGAGGTAGGGTGGGATAACCCCGCAATTGGGCTGGTTTGGACAGGTTTTCTCTCTTTAATCTCTGCTTCTGTTTAATCTCTGCTTCGCTTTCCCCAATGTCTTCTCCCCATTCACTGGCGACCTTGCTATCTGATCCAGGGGATCCCTTGCCGATCCAGACTCCATCAACGGTCTCGGAATTGGCCGGAATCTTAAAGGAGTGCCAAGGGCGGAAAGTGCTGCCGCTGGGGCAGGGGAGCAAGTGGGGCTGGGCCCACTCTGTGGAGCCGGTGGATTTGGTTCTCAGCACGCGCGGCTTACGCCGGCTCATCGACCATGCGGCTGCTGATCTCACCGTCACGGTGGAAGCTGGCATGACTTTGGCGGAACTGCAACACATCTTGGCCGAGCGGGGGCAATGGTGGCCGGTGGATCCCCTCTATCCGGAGCGGGCTACCCTGGGGGGCATTATTGCCACTGCCGATACAGGTTCTCTGCGCTGGCGTTACGGTGGGATCCGCGACTTGCTACTGGGCATGACCTGGGTGCGGGCGGATGGGGAGGTGGCCAAAGCGGGCGGGCGGGTTGTTAAGAATGTTGCCGGCTATGACCTGATGAAGCTGTTCACTGGATCCCTGGGCAGCCTAGGAATTTTGACCCAGGTGAGCCTACGGCTTTACCCGTTGCCGGCAGCTCAGTCTGCTTTGCTGGCCATAGGATCTTTGCCGGAGCTGGAGGTCCTGTGTCAGCAGGTGCTGACCGGCCCGGTTAACCCTGTGGGGGTGGATCTCTGGCTAAGGGCAGAGGGATCCCAGGTTTGGCTCAGCTTTCATGGATCGGAGCGAGCAATCGCCCAACAGATGGCCCAAACGCGGCGGCTGGCCCCTGCAGGGCTGACTTTGCAGGAAGTGAATCCCGGCTCTCTGCCCCTGCCTCAACCCGGCTCAGGGGCGGTGCTGGCCAAGTTCGGGTGCCTGCCCAGTCAGAGCTTGGCAACATTGGAGCAGTTTCAAACCCTATTCCCTGGGGCTCAGGTGCAACTGCACCGAGGCTGTGGGCTAGGGCGGGCTTGGCTGGTTCAGCCAGAAGTGGGATCCCTAATGCAACTGCAACGCTACCTCAAGTCCGCAGGCGGATTTCTCCTGCTTCTGGAGGCGCCGCCGGCTCTGAAGAAGGCTCTTGCCCATGACTTTGGCCCGGTTGCCAGCCTAATGCGCAAGCTGAAGCAGCAATTTGACCCTGCCGGCACCTTCAGCCCCAGCTTGATATAAACATCGCCCTCGCCACCGCTGCTTCCTCGGGATCCCTCTGGCCAAACGTCTTGTTCCGGTGCATGATAGATCTATAAGAAATTGAAATATTTCTTAACATCATTTCTCAGTATCTCAGCGTCAAAGCTAAGAGAGGGATCAGCATGAGCATCGAGTGGCAACGGATACTCCGCGTTGGGGTGGGCTTTTGCCTTGGGCTGTTGATTGCGGTGGGTGGGGGATCCCTGACCTGGGCGCAACCTGCCCTGCCGGTGGTGCCGATGGAGCTGCCTCAGCCGCCCGTGCCGGTCTTGGACTTGGCGGATCAGTTGACCAGCAATCAGGAAGCTCAACTGGCCCAGCATCTGAACAAGTTAGAGCAAGACACCGGCTGGAAGCTGCGGGTGCTGACTCAGTTCGACCAAACACCGGGTCGTCAGGTGAAAGAGTACTGGGGCTTGAATGAGCGCAGCGTTCTGATGGTGGCGGATCCCAGGGGGGGCAACTTGCTGGCGTTTAATGTGGGGGATGCTGTGCGCGAGATCTTGCCACGTACCTTTTGGATTGAGCTGCAATCTCGCTTTGGCAATCAATTCTACGTGCGGGAGCACGGCACCCACCGCGCCATCTTAGAGACCGTTGATGTTTTGGATCGCTGCTTTCATCAGGGGGGCTGCCGTGTGGTGCCCGGCCTGCCTCAAGAGCAGTGGATCCTAACGCTGGTGACCTCGATTTTGGGCGGGATTGTCTTCGGGTTTGCCGGCAAGCCCCGCCATGCGGAGGAGCTGTTTAACTGGCGTTGGGCCTTGCTCATTTCTCCCCTGTGGTTCATTCTGTTCGGGGCCTTCGGTATCGGGCCGGTGGTCACACGCACGCAGGATTGGATCCCGGTGTTGCGCAACGTCTTGGGGTTTCTGGCAGGGGCTTTGGTGATCTACCTGGCTCCCATTGCTCGCCCGGCAGTGGATCAGCAGTAGCTGACTCGTGAAGTCGGCTGGGCGTCCTTCCCTGCGAGCCCCAGTTCGCAGGGGACAAATGCTAGAATCGGTGAGCAGAAATTGCTGGTGTAGCTCAGTTGGTAGAGCACTCGACTTGTAATCGAGCGGTCGTCAGTTCGAATCTGACCATCAGCTTCTGGTGCCATGGAACTTGGCTCTGCTGTCTCCTCTCGCTGAAGCCGAACTCAGCTTCTACACTGGTGGTTAGATTGGCATTAGCGGGATCCCTGGGTCTTGTTGACAGGAGGCCAAGGCCGATCCCTGCTCAGTTTGGCATACCTACTCAGCCGATTGGGTTGTTCTGATACATTTACGCTGAACACTGCTGAACATCACTGTTCAACTATGCAGCGATAGCATTCTGTTTGTTTCCAACCAGAATGGCGGTATCCCGCAAAGCTTTGAGTAGAATACCCAAAGCGCAGTTTCCGTGTCGTCTTACTACCAATTTTCTGCTTTGCTTTGGCTACCATGTTGGCAGACTCGAAAGTAAACAGAAAGATCAACTGGTAGTAATCCGTACTGAACATATTATACATTATTTTCAGTATAGTTGAGCTTATTATTGACTAGAGTCATGCTCCTGATTCTCCTTGGATGTCTATGTCCGGTCTCCCAGCCGCTACGGTTCGTCGATTGCAAAAGCTGCCCCAGGTGCCCTCGGTGTGGGAAGGGGATCGCCACAAGCTCTCAGGATCGTCACCCATGGGATCCCAAACGGAGGGGGAGTGCATTCTTTGGGTAGATGGCGTTCAGGGCGTGGTACGGGCCATGGAAGTGGTGCCCGCCGATTCTGGCTTTGAGCCGATGGTGCGAACCTTGATTGTGGCCATGGAGCGGCCCCATGCTGCCTCACCTGCTCGCCCCCAGAAGATCATCGTGCGGGATCGAGAGGTGCAATTTTTCTTGCGCGGCATTCTGCACCAGCTGGACATTAAGGTGGAATGCCAGCCGGAATTGCCTCTGATCGACGAGATCCTGCAGAGCTTTGAAGAGGCCAACGAACGGATCCCTCCCCCTCTGCCGGAACACTATGTTGAGTTGCTGGCCGGCAAAGCCCTCACCCTCTGGCGAGATGCTCCCTGGGATTACCTAGAGGATCACCAAATCTTGGCCATCGACCTAGATCACTGGGACATCCAAACCCTTTATGTCTCGGTGATGGGGCGGTTGGGCATGGAGTATGGGGTACTTTTCTATCGCTCGCTGCCCTCCCTCAAACAGTTTCGCCAGGATGCGGGCCAGCCGGATACTCCCGAAGAGATGGAGGAAGCCTTCCTCAGACAAGATTGTCTCTATCTCACATTCCAAGCTGGTAATCCTGAACTTAACGAACTGCCGGATCTGGACTTGGCAGAGTTGGATCCTGAGGAAGTTGAGCCGAACTTCGGCACCATTCACCCCCTGGAAGGCTTGCGCGTGACTTTGCAGGAGGACGAGGCGGCGGCCTTATCGGTGGCCTTGGAAGCCTTGCATCGCTTCTTCAAGCAGTACCACCGCAAGCTGGAAGATGACTTTCGCTCCTATCAAGGCCGGTACCGCATTCCCAATCCCCAAGAGAAGGGAGCAACCCTTTCGGTGCAGGTGCGCACCCTGCCGGACGTGGCTGAAGAGCTGCTGCAGCTGGAAGGGGAGGCGGAAGAACCTGCCCAAACCCTGCTGCGGGATGATTTGGTGCCCGAGGGCGCGCAGATAGGCCTGGGGGTCTTGCCGTGGACAACGGTGGAAATGCTGCGTCGCACGGGGCAATGGCATCCCCTCCCCCAAAGCAAGCTGGTGAAAAATGGAGAAGGGCTGCCGGTGGTGATTGTGCGCACCTCTCGATCAAAAGCAAAGCAGCTCATCGAGAATTTGCGTGGGGAAGGCGGGCCCCAGGGCGTTTGTTTCAACACAGGGGTGGATCCCTTCGATGGCGATCGCTACGACTTGGAAATTGTGCAAACGGGCAATCGCGATCTGCACCTGTTTGGAGAGTTTCCCGAAGATGATCCCGTTCACTCCATGGCTCGCAAGCGCTGGGAGCGGCGTTGCCGGGATACGGGTGGCTATTGCGGCTTGGTGGTGGCGATGGGGGTGAATTCTACGCGCCCAGAGCTGCAAGTGCGCCACATTCTGGCCTTGTTTGAGATGCAGGCTTTGAACCCAACGGGACTGGGACTGGGGCCGATGGTGCGGATTAGCCGACAATTGCACTTGCCTTGACCGTCCAGATGGAGGCAGGTTAGGTGCTGCTGGTAACCTGAGCAACTTTCTCCCAGCCGGGATCCCTTCTTTCTATCTCTGGCAGGTTTACCGGGCGGTGATTCGGTTTTTCCAGGGATCCACGCTATCTTGGCTCTGGTTCTCTCCTGGGTGCTGACCGGCAAAATAGCTCGACAAAGCATCTCGACAAAGCATACAGTGGCCCTATCATCTGGGGGCTCTGGTATTGACCCTCAGTTTGTGGCAAGTGCTTGGAGTTTAGGGCAAGGGATCCCAAGTATCCTGCCGCCGCAGGGTAGCTTGTCGCAGCCGAGCCAAGTTGGCCGATCCAGTGCAAAAGGCAACAATGCGCAGCTCCTCGATCACGGCGCGAAAGGTGTCCACCACTGCCTGCATCTGTCCTTGGGAGACGGCGTGTAAAGCGGGGGCGGCCATACCCACCACATCGGCTCCCAGACGGATAGCTTTGGCCGCGTCGATGCCATTGCGGATGCCGCCGCTGGCCACCAGGGGTAAGTCCGGCAGCAGGCGACGAATTTCCAGCAGGGACAAAGCCGTTGGGATCCCCCAGTCCCTGAAGCTGTGGGCGATGCGTTTCTTGAGAGCATCTGGTTGGCGATGGGCCTCCACCTCGCTCCAACTGGTGCCGCCCGCCCCCGCCACATCCAGGGCTGCCACGCCGCATTCGGCCAGCTGCTGGGCTACTTTGGCACTGAGGCCATTGCCCACTTCCTTCACCACCACCGGCACCGGTAACTGCGCCACCAACCGTTCGATGCGGCCATACAATCCACGCCAGTCGGGATCCCCTTGGGGTTGAACCGCCTCCTGGAGAGGATTGAGGTGCAGAATCAATGCATCCGCCTCGATCATCTCCACCGCCCGTCGCGCCTGCTCCAACCCATAGCCGTAGTTGAGCTGAACGGCACCCAGGTTGGCCAGCAGCAGAATATTCGGGGCCACTTGGCGCACCTGGTAAGTCCGGGCCAGCTCTGGATGTTCCAAGGCTGCCCGCTGGGATCCCACCCCCATGGCAATGCCCAACTGTTGGGCAGCGGCGGCCAGTTGTCGGTTTAGCTCATGGGCAGCCTCTGTCCCCCCCGTCATGCTGCTGATGAGCAGGGGTCCCTGTAGGCGTTTTCCCAAGAACTCGCAGCTCAGGTCGATCTCCGACAACAGCAGCTCCGGCAACGCCACGTGCTCAAAGAAAAACCGCTCAAAGCCGGTGCGGATCCCTTTGGCAGCCACATCCTGCTGCAGAACAATGTCCAGGTGATCCTGTTTGCGCTCGGAAATGGGGGGGAGAGAATTGGCCATCGCGTCAGCAGTGCAGAGCCCTTTGGTCTTGGTAGAGATTGTCAGTCTATAACGCCGCGCGCTGCCAAAGGCGAACAGCATTGCCCGTTCGCGCTAGCGGGACGGAGTCCAAGGTGACTCGCTATCTACTGGGACAGCAGTGCGGTTCCCGGTAGGGTGCCGGAGGCATAGCACTGTCGCGTCAGCGGTGCGGAGCACTATGATGTGGGCGGGATCCCAACCGGACAGCCATGCAACCCTTGCACATCTTGCTGGCAGAAGGCAACCCTCATCTGCGCAGCTTGCTGTGTTGGCATTTGCAACAGGCCGGACACCAAGTTTGGGCAGCAGAGACCCTTCGCCAGGCAAAGACCCTGCTGCAACACCAGCCCATTCACCTGCTGATTTTGGATGCGGAGCTGTCCAACCGCGGCGGGCTGCAATTGTGCCGGTGGGCCCATCGCCAATGTGATCTGTTAATTCTGCTACTCTCCCACCGGGGATCCGAGGCGGATATCATCGCCGGCCTGGAGGCAGGAGCGGACGATTACCTCACCAAGCCCTTCAGTATGCAACTGCTGGATGCCCACCTTCTAGCCTTGGCTCGGCGACGACAGCGTCATATCCCCCCTACCTTTCTGCAGTACGGGGATCTCAAAATTGACCTGGTGCAACGGCGCGTTGCCCTGGCCGGGGAAGGGATCGACCTCACGCCCCAGGAGTTTAGCCTGCTGATGGTGCTGGTGCAGGCGGATGGGGATCCCGTCTCTCGTCTAGAGCTACTAGAGCGAGCATGGCCGGATTCCACCGATAACCCTCGCACCGTCGATACCCATATCCTCTCGTTGCGCAAAAAGCTGGAACGGGATCCGCGCCAGCCCAGCTTGATCCACACAGTGCGCAATGTCGGCTACTGCTTTGGCCTCAGCCCCCCGCTGCTTCAGGAACAGAAAACTCTGTCAGCCGCTGCAGGCGATTCAGGATCTGGGCCTCAGCGGCAGCGTCGTGGAGTCGCAGCGTCAGGCAAAGCACCTACTAAGGAATAGCTAGTTAACGTCAATTCCGCTAGGCAGAATCGGGATTGCTAAGTTGCAGCAGAGACCGGCGTACCCGCTGCTCCAAGGCCAGGTTGTGATGTCGGCGGCTGACCTGCAAAGCTGCCTGCAAATCCGAAAAAGCTGTTGCTTTATCTCCCATATTCCAGTAGGCCAGCCCTCGTCCGTACAAGCCATACTCGTCGGAGAGGTCAATCCGGTTCATATCCGCTTCCAGGCGAAAGGCCCGCTCGTAGTCGTCCAAAGCAGCTTTGATCTCCCCCAGCGCATAGAGAAGGTTGCCCCTGATGTAGAGAACGTTGGGCTGCTGGGGTTCTCTTTCTAAGCTGCGGCTGAGGTCGGCAATGGCCTCGTCAAAGTAATCACCACAGGCGTAGGTCACCCCCCGCTGGTAGTAGTGGGCTGGGCTGGGATCCCAGTCAATAGCCTGCGACCAATCGGACAAAGCCGCCTCCCAGGTGCCCAGGTAGCTGTGTAAACGGGCCCGCTGGGAATGGGCAAGCGCTGAGGTGGGATCCAGGCGGATGGCTTCATCCAGGTGGGCTAGGGCCAAAGGCAGGGATCCCTGTTGCATGAGCAGGTTGGCCAAGCTGAGGTGGTGGGGGACATTGGGGTGTAGGCGCACCAGCTCAGCAAACTCCGCCGTTGCTCCCTGGAGATCCCCCTGAGATTGACGAATCAGCCCGCGGTAAAAATAGGGTTCTGGACGGCGTGGGGCCAACCGGGTCGCCTGGCCGAAATCCTCCAAGGCTTGGGGAACTTGGCCGAGGGCAAAGTAGGCTTCTCCCCGCAAAATGTAGGCGTTGGCCAGGCAGGGATCCCGCTGCAGAGCCAAGCTGAGCTGTTCAATAGCCCCCGGCAAATCCCGGTTCAGCCACCGTTCTCGACCACGGTTGTAGGCCAAGATGGCCGGACGGGTGAAGGCAGAAATGGCCGCTGCACCTGCCAGACCCATCACTGCCAAAAGGCGATCCTGCCGCCAACTCGCCATGCTCCCCAGCAACAGGGCAACCGCAATCAAAAGGCGCAAACCGGCAGAGTCGTGGGCTCTGAACATACTGCTCTGCACCGCTGTTACGAACGTATCCTGTTTTTTTAATCTGCTCGCGAGCTTCTCTCTGATTCTGCCCGATTTGGCAGCGAAAAACGCCGAACAGCTCAAGCCCAAAAAGCTCCCGTAGCTCACTTGGATCAAGAGTAGAAAGGGGATCCCCGTGCTCCTCCCAACCCTTTAGGTGTGAGCAGTTGCCCTCCCTCCTGGCCTGCTAACGCGAGAGTGCTCTGGATCCCGGCTCCCCCTTAGGCCCAGAGCATCAACCGCAGCTCATAGGGATCGTGCATATCGGGGTGAAAGGGCAGCAAGCGGATGGCCAACCCTTGCAAGCCGCTGGCCTCATAGCAAATCTGGCCGGAAAAGATGGCCCGATCCTCCAGCGTCTCCACATAGCGCAGGGGGGTCGCCTGTCCCTTCTGAATCTGGCCCTCATCATTGACCGGCCCCTGGTAAGCTTGCACGATCACATCCTGAGGTCGCAGGGATCCCAGCCGCACTTCCACCGTCACGGTGAGGGGATCCCTGGCCATCACCACTTGGTCATCCTGTGCCAAGGCAAGGCCGGCAGCGGCAGCTTTCTTCGGGGTTTCGATCTGGACGTTGAGAACCTGGATGTTGTACCAATGCTCCTGCAGGTGGTTTTGCCAACGAACGA
The DNA here is from genome assembly GCF_054058415.1 of Thermostichus sp. MS-CIW-38. Classification (NCBI taxonomy): domain Bacteria; kingdom Bacillati; phylum Cyanobacteriota; class Cyanophyceae; order Thermostichales; family Thermostichaceae; genus Thermostichus; species Thermostichus sp. MS-CIW-38. Next base: position 13,603 of record NZ_JBSSAH010000007.1, read on the forward strand.
ACTGGCGGGCCGACTCGAAGTGGTCACGGCGCATGCGGTCGAAGTAGTTGCTGAGAGGAATGTAGGCTCGCTGGACGTACTCCAACACCATGCGCTGCGTGCTGAACTGGGGGCAATTGAGGCGAATCGCCTGCTTCATGCGCTGGATCCACTGATGGGGTAGGCCATCGCTGCCGCGCTGGTAGAAGAGAGGGGCAACCTCTTGTTCCAGCAGGTCGTAGAGGGCATTCGACTCCACCTCATCTTGATAGGCGCGATCCTCATACTCCTCGCCGCGGCCAATGGGCCAGCCGGTCTGGTAATAATCGGCCTCATCCCACCAGCCATCCAAAATACTGAGGTTCTGTCCGCCGTTGGCCGCTGCCTTCATGCCGCTGGTGCCGCTGGCTTCACGGGGGCGCAAGGGGTTGTTCAGCCACACATCCACCCCGGCCACCATCAAGCTGGTGACATACATGTCGTAGTCCTCAATGAAAACCAAGCGCTGGCGAAACTCCGGCTGCCGCGACACCTGCACGATCTGGCGGATCAGCTCTTTGCCGGGTATGTCGCGGGGGTGGGCCTTGCCGGCAAAGATAAACTGCATCGGGTACTGAGGATGGTTGAGCAAAGCCTTGAGCCGTTCCAGGTTGTGGAACAAAAGGGTGGCCCGCTTGTAGGTGGCAAAGCGGCGGGCAAACCCAATGGTAAGCACCTCCGGGTTGAGGGCCTCAGAGGCCCGTTGGATCTCAGCCGCTGAGGCAGCCCGTTTCTGGAGCTGTTCCATCAAGCGCTCGCGGGTAAAGTTAATCAGGCGGGAGCGGCTGCGCTCGTGGGCCCGCCACAGTTCCCCATCCGGAATCCGATCCACCTTTTGCCAGAGGGGATCCGAAGGAGGAGCCTCTGCCCAATCCGGCCCCAGGTAGCGGTCGTAGAGGGCTTGGTTCTCCTCCCCCACCCAGGTGCGGACATGTACCCCGTTGGTGATGGAAGTAATCGGCACTTCTTCCAGCGGGATCCCAGGCCACAGCCGGCTGAACATCTTGCGGGAAACCGCCCCATGCAGCTTGCTCACACCGTTCACAAAAGAGGCCATGTTGATGGCCAGCACTGCCATGCTGAAGGGAGATTGGAAGTCGCCGGTATTTTCCCGTCCCAAAGCCAAAAAGCGCTCCCGGCTCAGGCCCATCTGGCTGTAGTAGAAGCCGAGGTAGTAATCGATCTTGTCGGGCGGGAATAGGTCGATCCCGGCGGGCACCGGCGTGTGGGTGGTAAACATCTGGCTGGACTTGGCCACTTGCCAAGCCTCTTCAAAGCTCAGCCCCTGCTCGACCATCAACAGGCGAATCCGCTCCACCGCCAAAAAGGCCGAGTGCCCTTCGTTCATGTGGTAGACGGTGGGATGGATCCCAAGGGCGCGCAAAGCCCGCACGCCGCCGATCCCCAGCATGATCTCCTGGTGGATGCGCAGATCTTGGTCGCCACCGTACAGCTCATCGGTGATGTCTTGGTCGTACTGGCTGTTGGGCTCGATGTTGGTGTCCAGAAGATAGAGGGGCACCCTCCCCACCGTCACCTTCCAAATGCGGGCGAACACCTTGCGGTTGGGATAATCCACCTCAATCCGAATTTCGCGGCCCTCCGCATCTCTCTGCAGCTCCAGGGGCATGTTAAAGAAATCGTTAACTGGGTAGCGTTCCTGCTGCCAGCCGTCGGGGTTGAGGTACTGGCGGAAATACCCCTTTTGGTAGAGCAAGCCCACACCCACCAGGGGCAAGCCCAGGTCGCTGGCCGCCTTGAGGTGATCCCCGGCCAAAACCCCCAAGCCGCCTGAGTAGAGGGGTAGACAATCCGCCAAACCAAACTCTGCCGAAAAATAGGCGTAGCACTCCCCTTCCACCGCTTGGGCCGAACGATACTTGCGATACCAAGTGTCCTCCTGCAGGTAGCTCTGCAGTTGTTGGCTGGCCCGTTCCAACTGGGCCAAAAAGCCGGGATCCTCCGCCAACTCATCCAGCCGTTCCTGCCGAATCCGGCCCAGAAGAGCCACCGGGTTGTGGGCACAGGCATCCCACAGATCGGGATCCATGCGCCGGAATAGACTGCGGGTTTCTACGTTCCAACTAAAATGCAGGTTGTAAGCCAACAAGCGCAGACTTTCCAGCGGAGTAGGCAGGTAGGGAGTGACCTTAAACGTGCGTAGCGGCTTCATAAAGACTGGGAGGAGCGTTGTTTCCACTGTCAGGCTACCTTGCCCTCAGCCTGAGGGCGTGGCTTTTTAACTTGAATGTCGATTTGTAATCCAGTGGATGCCGAGCTGTAATCCAACGGCTGCTCGAACTCCCTCAGGGCTCTATTTGGGATGGATCCGACTGCGCCCCTGGCCGATACGATCGCTGCCATTGCCACTGCGGTGGTGCCTGAACAGGGCAGCGTGGGGATTGTGCGCCTTTCCGGGTCACGAGCCCTTCCCATTGTCCAAGCCATCTTTACCCCTGCCCGCCGCAACGCAGTCTGGGAGAGCCATCGGCTCCTCTACGGCTGGATCCGCGACGAGAAAGGCCAAATCCTAGACGAAGCGCTGGCCGTTTGGATGCAGGCCCCCCGTTCTTACACCCGCGAAGATGTGGCAGAGCTGCATTGCCACGGTGGCATCATGGTGGTTCAGGCCACGTTGCAACAATGCCTGCGGCAGGGGGCGCGGCTGGCTCAGCCGGGGGAGTTTAGCCTGCGCGCTTTTCTGAATGGCCGCATTGACCTCACCCAGGCCGAGAGTGTGGCCGATCTGGTGGCGGCCCGCTCCCCTCAGGCGGCCCGGATGGCCCTAGCAGGCTTGCAGGGTAAGTTAGGGGGATCCATTCGCGCCCTGCGCCAGGAGCTGCTGGGTTTGTTGGCAGAAATTGAGGCTCGCCTCGACTTTGAAGAGGATCTGCCCCCCTTGGATGTTGCCGCTTGGCAGGCCCGGCTCCAAGCTATACAAACCCAGATCCAAGCTCTGCTGGCCACGGCAGAACGGGGACAACTGCTGCGCACCGGGGTGAAGGTGGCCATTGTCGGGAGGCCCAATGTGGGCAAGTCCAGCCTGCTCAATGCTTGGTCAGGACAGGATCGGGCCATCGTCACCGATCTGCCCGGCACCACCCGCGACGTGGTGGAATCCCACCTGGTGGTAAAAGGGATCCCCGTTCAACTGCTGGACACTGCCGGCATCCGCGCCACCGAAGATCCGGTGGAACGGCTGGGGGTGGAGCGCTCCCAACGCCTAGCCCAGGCTGCCGATGTGCTGGTGCTGGTCATCGACGCCCAAGCGGGCTGGACGGCTGCCGACGCCGCCATCTACGAGTCGATCCGCCATCGCCCCCTCATCCTGGTGATCAACAAAACCGACCTCGCCCCGCCAGAGGGGATCCCTCTCCCCCCCGAGATTGCCCACCGCGTCCCCGCCGTTGCTGCCCAAGGGAAAGGGATCCCGGAGCTGGAAAAAGCCCTGGAGCAGCTTGTCACCCAGGGACGTCCCCAGCCCAATCTGGAGATAAGCCTGAACCAGCGGCAGGCCGCTGCCCTCCAACAAGCCCAAGCCAGCCTGGAACAGGTGGGGCAGGCCATCCAAGCTCAGCTCCCCCTGGACTTTTGGAGCATCGACCTGCGGGGCGCCCTACATGCCCTTGGCCAGATCACCGGCGAGGAGATCTCGGAATCGGTGCTGGATCAGATTTTCAGCCGCTTCTGCATCGGTAAGTAGCCCCCTAACTCATACTCATTTTGAGTTTGTGTTACTATGGGCTCAGTTGGGAAGCCGAAGCGGATCCCCGATAATGGAAACACAGTTAGGAGGTTGGCCATGGTTACCGCCGAGAAAACCCGTCTCTACCCCACCCAGATCGATTTGCCAGCAGAGGCTCGCGCGCAACTGGTGGAGCTGCTCAACCAGTCCTTGGCAGACACGTTGGATCTGAAGACGCAGGTGAAACAGGCCCACTGGAACGTTAAAGGCATGCACTTCATCGCCTTGCACGAGATGTTCGACACTTTTGCCAGCACCCTGGAAAACTACGTGGACATGCTGGCGGAACGGGTTACGGCTTTGGGGGGCATTGCCCGCGGCACGGCTCGCATCGTTGCCCAAACCTCCACCTTGCCGGAGTACGATCTGGCCGCTGAAGAGGGTCGGGATCACCTGCAGGCTTTGGCAGCCCGTTACGCTCAATATGCAGCTTCCGTCCGCCGCAACATTGACCGCACCACCGAACTGGGGGATGCCGACACAGCAGACCTGTTCACCGAGATCTCGCGCCAGATTGACAAAGATCTTTGGTTTATCGAGGCTCACCTGCAGGCGTGACGCCAGCGAGGCCAGTCACAGGCAAGTGGATCAAGCAAAATGGGCGTTAACGTTCCCCTCCTGTATTTGGTGGCTCTGGCCGGTATCCTCGGCGTGGCGGGCTTCTTTGTCCTGCGGGAGGTGCTGCGGGTACGGGCCCAGGAAAAGGTCATCCGTGAGCTGCAGCCCCGCCTGAGCAAAGGCAAGGGATCCCCGCAGGAGCACTACGAGTTGGGCAGCGTCTATTTGCAAAAAGGCCTCTACGACCAGGCGGTTGCCCAGCTCAAAAAAGCCCTAGAAGTGGCCGGGGAGAACATTCCCCCCGTCTGCAACGCCCTCGGTTTTGCCTACTTCAGCCAGGGGCAGTACGACTTGGCCATCCGTTACTACAAGGATGCCGTGGCTGCGGATCCCGGTTATGTAACTGCTTGGAACAATCTGGCCCATGCCTATGAGAAGAAAAATCTCTATGGCCCAAGCTTGGAAGCTTACGAAACTGCCCTGAAGTTGGATCCCCGAAATGCCATTGCTAAGCGGCGCTCGGAGTCTCTGCGCAAACGGTTGCAGCCCAGCCCCTGAGGATCCCATCTGCAATTTCATCCGCAGAAATACTCTTGACCGCAGCACAGTTGTCCATAGGAGTTGGCTCTAAAGACTCCATCCTGCCTGTGCAGGCACTTCCTTATCCTCTCAAAAGAAGATTGATAATATTGAAATCTTGAGTGCAAATGTAAGATCCGGTATCGTGTTGCCTGGGCTGGTATTATGTCTTAAATAAAACGAGAGGCCATTTCATGGATTCGCAATCGGTAGCACCTGTGGTTTTGGTGATCCTGGATGGCTGGGGTTATCGGGATGCTCTCGATGGCAACGCGGTGCTGGCTGCGGAAACCCCTGTCCTGGATAGCCTTTGGGCTGCCTATCCCCACACCCTGCTGCAAGCTTCGGGTCGGGCCGTGGGCCTGCCGGCAGGACAGATGGGCAACTCTGAAGTCGGGCACCTGACCTTGGGGGCAGGGCGGGTGGTGCCGCAGGAATTGGTGCGCATCAGCGACGCGATAGAGACGGGATCCCTTTTCCAGGATCCCTTGTTGATGCAAGTTTGTCGCCAGCTCAGAGAGCGAGGGGGCCGTTTTCACTTCGTTGGCCTTTGCTCCGAGGGGGGGGTTCACTCCCACATCGACCATCTCTATGGGTTGCTCAAGCTGGCGGCCCAGGCTGAGATTCCGGCCTATGTCCACGCCATCACCGATGGCCGCGACACCTTGCCCCGCGATGGTGCCAGGGTTCTGGCCGCCCTGGAAAAAGAGCTGCAATGGCTGGGCAATGGCGTCATCGCCACCCTGAGCGGACGCTACTACGCCATGGATCGGGATCGCCGTTGGGAGCGCACCCAAAAGGCCTACGAGATCATGACCCAAGACGGCCCTGGCCGTGGACAAAGCGCCGCGGAGGTGATGGAAGCTTTCTATGCCCAGGATCTCACAGATGAGTTCATCCCGCCCACCCGCCTGGCTCCGGGGGCTGTGCAGCCGGGAGATGCGGTGCTTTTCTTCAACTTCCGCCCAGATCGCGCCCGCCAACTTACCCAAGCCTTTGTCTGCCCAGATTTCTCAGGCTTTCAGCGCCCCTTGCTGCCGGATCTCACCTTCATCACCATGACTCAGTACGAGGCGGAGCTGCCGGTGCAGGTGCTGTTCAAGCCCCAGAACCTGGATCACCTGCTGGGCCAAGTGGTGAGCGAGGCCGGCCTCAAGCAATTGCGCATTGCCGAGACGGAAAAATACGCCCATGTCACCTACTTCTTCAACGGCGGCATCGAGCAGCCCTTCCCCGGTGAGGATCGCATCCTGGTGCAAAGCCCGCTGGTGACCACCTACGACCAGGCGCCGGAGATGTCGGCAGTGGAAGTGACCGACAAAGCGATAGAGGCCATCGCCCGCCGCGAATACAGCCTGGTGGTGCTCAACTATGCCAATCCCGACATGGTAGGTCACACTGGCAACTACGAAGCCACCATCCGCGCTTTGGAGACGGTAGATCGCTGTTTGGGCAGGTTGCTGGCGGCAGTGGTGGATGCAGGAGGCACCACTTTGATCCTGGCGGATCACGGCAATGCCGAGCTGATGTGGGATGAGAACGGCAACCCCTGGACGGCCCACACCACCAACCCCGTTCCCTGCATTTTGGTGGAGGGGGAAAGGCGCAAAATCCCCGGCTGTGGCGGCGATGTCAAGTTGCGCTCCAACGGCACTTTGGCTGATGTGGCCCCCACCCTGCTGGAGATCTTGGGCCTGCCTCAGCCCCCCGAAATGACAGGACGTTCGCTTTTGCAGCCGGCAGAATACACCATCCTCCAGCGGCAACCCAGTCCTGTGGGGCGGTAGGTGCCAGGGATCCCTTACTCCGTCACTGGGATCCCTTCTTGGGCCAGCCATGCTGTTAGCTCTCCCCAGTTGCGATAGACAGCCAGAACCCGTGAGCGATCGGGGTGATAGGGGGCAGCCAAGCGCTCCAACTGCAAAAAGCGGGCCTGGGGAGGGATCACCGCCGCTTCGGGATCGGGGGGAGTGGGTCGGCGCAAGGAGCTGCTGTAGCCGCGGTAGATCAGCACCAGATCAGACTCTCCCTCGCTTTCCACCTCCACCCGCAGCACCTCCTGCGGGTGGTCTTGGCTATAGCGCTCCAAGGCCAAGGGCCAAGGCAGGGCCCTCATGCTTCCAGTTCCCCCTTATCAGTTCCGGGTCGCAGCCGCCAGACAAAGTAGAGGCTGTAGAGCAGGTAGGCCACCAGCCCCCAGGCCCCCACGCTCCCCAGCAGCTCCGGCGATACATTGGGATGGAAGATCTCCCGAAACCCCAGCGGTGGCCCAAACCAAGCCCGGCACTCCTCTGGCAGAGAAGTGCGGAAAGCACAGGGCACAAAGGCCCCCGAAAAGAGGATCCCGGCCCCCATATAACCAGTCAGGCCCCACCGCCAGAGCAAAAAGGCTCGCGCCGCCCAGGTTCTCGACTGCTCGAGAGCAGCACTCCAGTCCCGCCAAAACCAAAGACAAACCAAGATCAACAGCCGCGCCATTGCTCCACTGAGAAAGCTGACGGGCAGGCCCCCAATCATCAGGTACACCGTCACCGCCAAGAGGCTCGATACCCGCCAATAAACGATCAATAGCTGAATCAAGGGCCGCAACCCCACCGCAAAAGCCCAAATCAGCAGCAGCAATGGCATCACCACCGTCAGCGCCACTGCCAAGCGGTAGTCCAGCCAGATTGCATCCACCAGCCAACTCTGGGGAGTCATCCTCACCCTCTGCCACTCCTGCCCCTTAGTATATGAAACCTGGGGGATCCAGGACGGGACACAGAGAGTTACGGAATGTTAACGCCTGCTGACCATCCCCAGCAAAACTTTACACCAGACAGCTTTCAGAAAGTTTTCCATTTTGCCGCTACCGATCCCCGAAAGTGGTAGATTCTTAGCTAGCTCCTCAGAGGAGCATGACTCTAGTCAATAATAAGCTCAACTATACTGAAAATAATGTATAATATGTTCAGTACAGATTACTACCAGTTGATCTTTCTGTTTACTTTCGAGTCTGCCAACATGGTAGCCAAAGCAAAGCAGAAAATTGGTAGTAAGACGACACGGAAACTGCGCTTTGGGTATTCTACTCAAAGCTTTGCGGGATACCGCCATTCTGTTTGGACTCCGTCCCGCTAACGCGAATGGAAACAAACAGAATGCTATCGCTGCATAGTTGAACAGTGATGTTCAGCAGTGTTCAGCGTAAATGTATCAGTATCCCTGTCGTTCGGAAGGCCAGCTGCCTGTCTGAGCGACCAGCGGAGTCTCCTTCAGACCTTGGCCCAACTTAATCTCATTAAGTATTGTTACTTAATCGTGTTATCTTGGGTTAAGGTCAAACCTTGAGAGGCATGACCTCGAAACCATGGCCCGTTCTTCCAGACTCCTCTCTCACAGTTCTACCCGTTGGAAGGCGACCCAGTGGAAGCCCAGACCACTGCCTCCCTTGGAGAATGCACCTCCTTTTCCGAAGCGGGAGGAAGAGACAGGGGATCCAGTTGCGTCAGAGCCACCCCTTGCCCTGGGGAAGCCCGATTTGGCGAGGAAGGTGAAGGGTGGAGCTAGGGGGGCAGCAGTTGCTGGCAGCGGGAGCTATGAAGCGCTGCAGCTGTGGCTGGTGCTGGTTACCTTGGGGGTAAGTCTGGCCATTGCCGTGGGAGTGGCCCTGGTTTACTCTCTGGGGGTAGCTGCCAACTACTTGCTGGGGGCGGTTGTTGGCGTGGTTTATCTGCGCATGCTGGGCCGCGGCGTAGCGGAGCTGGGCAAAAGCCGCAACCGTTTGGGGGTGACGCGTTTGGCTCTGTTTGTCGGGCTGATCGTTTTAGCCACTCAGGTGAAGTCTTTACAGATATTGCCCATTTTCCTGGGGTTCATGACCTACAAGGTCACCCTGCTCATTCATCTTGTCCAGACCTTGACCCGTTCATCTTCTTCTGTGTGATGCCCATGAACCTGTCCTTCTCCTCTCCTCCTCTTTTGGCAGAACTCGAGGTCGGCCATCACCTTTACTGGCACCTGGGCAAATTCACGGTTCACGGGCAGGTTTTGATCGCCAGCTGGATCGCCATTGCCCTGATCTTGACGGTGGTTATCTTGGGCACCCGTCAACTGCAGCGGGAGCCGGCTGGTCTGCAAAACTTTGTCGAGTATGCCCTGGAATTTGTGCAGAGCATTGCCCGTGCCCAGATTGGCGAGAAAAACTTCCGGCCCTGGGTACCCTATGTCGGCACCTTGTTCCTGTTCATCTTCGTCTCCAACTGGATGGGCAACCTCTTCCCCTGGAAGTTAATTCCCCTGCCGGAAGGGGAGTTGGCCTCCCCCACCAACGACATCAACACCACTGCCGGGTTGGCGCTGCTCACCAGCATCATGTATTTCGTGGCCGGCATCAGCAAGCGGGGGCTGTCTTACTTCAAAAAGTACATCGAGCCTACCCCGATTCTGCTGCCCATCAACGTTTTAGAAGATTTCACCAAGCCCCTCTCCCTGAGTTTCCGTCTATTCGGCAACATCCTGGCAGAAGAGCTGGTGATTGCGGTGTTGGTGTTGCTGGTGCCCTTGTTTATCCCCGTGCCGGTGATGATTTTGTTTCTGTTTACGGGGGCGATTCAGGCTTTGATCTTCTCAACCCTCTCGGCAGCTTACATTGGAGAGGCGCTGGAAGGTCATGGAGGAGGGGATCACCACGATTGAGCCCGCTGTTTGGCCGATCACCTTGGCCTTTTCACGGAGGATCATCTCAAGTGGGCCAGCGCAAGGGATCCCTTCTTTTGGTAAGGTTTGTTGGGGCTGACAGATTGGTTCTGAAAGCCGCCGACAAGGGAGTGATTTGAGGCTGTAGTGTATCAGACCCGATCACCTCTGAAGCTCAAGAGACGTTGTTGTTGTGTCAATCACCAAGGAGCATCTCACTATGGATCCGTTAACCTCTGCTGCTTCTGTTCTGGCTGCTGCTCTGGCCATTGGTCTGGGATCCCTGGGTCCTGGGATCGGACAGGGGAACGCCGCTGCTGCTGCGATGGAAGGGGTGGCCCGCCAACCGGAGGCGGAAGACAAGATCCGCGGCAACCTGCTGGTTAGCCTGGCCTTCATGGAAGCTCTGACCATCTACGGCTTGGTGGTGGCTTTGGTGCTCTTGTTTGCCAACCCCTTCGCCTAGTGTCCTACGGGGGCGGGCCGCAGCGATGGCCGAGGTGAGCCATATCCGCCCCCCAACTCGGCCTGACGGTAGACCTAAGTTTCTGTTGGGGTCATAACACCCATGCTCTTCCAAACTCTATTGGCTGTTGAAGCGGCTGAAAAAGGTGGTCTTTTCGATCTGGATGCCACCCTGCCCCTGATTGCCATTCAGTTTTTGCTGTTGGTGGCAGTGCTCAACTCTCTCTTCTATGAGCCGGTTACGCGGGCTATCGACAGCCGCAGCGACTACATCCGCACCACTCAAGCGGAAGCCCAAGAGCGGTTGGACAAGGCGGTGTCGTTGACCCGACAGTATGAGTCTGAGATCAGCCAGGCCCGCTTGCAAGCCCAGCAGGTGATCGCTGAGGCAGAGGCTGCAGCTGCTCGCATTCGTTCCGAGAAACTGGCTGCTGTGCAGGCAGAGATCCAGCAGAAGCTGGAGGCGGCGCGGCTACAGGTCGAGCAAGAGAAGCAGGCAGCCCTCGAACAGCTGCAGCAGCAGGTGGATGCCATTGCCGCCCAGATTACCCAGAAACTGTTGGGCAGTGCTCGTTAGATCGCTGGTTGGAAGTACTTTTGGAGGAGCTTGCGATGCCTGTGTGGAGTTGGGTGGCCGGTTGGATCTTGGCTGTGGCCGAGACCACGGAGCTACTCCCAGAAGCCAAGGCAGGAGAGGGGGATCTCTTGGCCAAGATTCTCGAGAGCAACCTGATCAACATCGCGATCATTCTCACCTTGCTGTTTATCTTGGGTCGCAAAGTGGTGGGAGAAGCCCTGGCCAAGCGGCGGGAGGGGATCCTAGAAGAACTGCGGCAGGCGGAGCAGCGCAAACAGGAAGCCATCGAGAAGCTGGCGGAGGAGCAGCAAAAGCTGGCCCAGGCTCAGCAGGAGGCTGAACGTATCCGCAAGCAGGCGGAAGCCAACGCCGAAGCCCGTCGGCAAGAGTTGTTGGAGCAGGCGGAGCGGGAAGTGGAGCGGCTGCGGGCCAATGCCGAGAAAGAGTTGTCCAGCGAGCAGGAGCGGATTCTTCAAGAGTTGCGTCGGCAGATCGTTCGCCAAGCCCTGAGCAAGGTGGAGCAGGAGTTGCCGCAGCACCTCAACGAAGAGACCCACCGCAGCCTGATCGAGAGAGGGATCCAAATGATTGCCCGCTAACTCTCAAGGAGGAGAAAGGTATGATCAGCAGCACAATGGCTGAGAAGGTGGTGGATCCCTATGCCGAGGCTCTCATTGCTCTTGGGTCAGGCCAGGGATTGCTGGACACTTTTGCCGCCGATATGCGCTTTATTGCCGAGGTTTTGCGGGCTACGCCGGAGCTGGGCCAGTTTCTCGCCAACCCGGTGATCAAGGCCGAGGCCAAAAAGAACCTGCTGCAGCAAGTATTTGCCGATCAGATCCACCCTCTGCTGCTGAATGCGCTGAAGTTGTTGACCGACCGCCGCCGTATCATGTTTCTCGGGACTGTTTGCCGGCGCTTTTTGGATCTGCAGCGGAAGCTCCAGAACATCGTCCTGGCCGAAGTGACGACGGCGATACCCTTGACGGAAGCTCAGCAGCAATCGATTCGCGAGCGGGTGATGGACTTCACCCAGGCCAGCGGTGTGGAGTTGCAAGCCACTCAGGATCCGGAGCTGCTGGGAGGGGTGGTCATCAGGATTGGATCCCAGGTGATCGACCTCAGCTTGCGTGGACAGTTGCGCCGGCTGGCCTTGCAGTTGGCCTAAGTTGGTTTTTGAGGATCCCTTCCCATTACTTGAGAGGACTGCTATGCCTACCATTCGCCCAGACGAGATTAGCACCATCATCAAACAGCAGATTGAGCAGTACAACCAGGAGATGCAGGTCTCCAACGTGGGGACAGTTCTGCAGGTGGGGGATGGCATTGCCCGCATCTACGGTTTGGATAAGGTGATGGCCAGCGAGCTGCTGGAATTTGAGGATGGCACCACCGGTATTGCCCTCAACCTGGAAGAAGACAACATCGGTGCCGTGCTGATCGGCTCCGGGCGGAATATCCAAGAGGGATCCACTGTCAAATCCACGGGCAAGATTGCCAGCATCCCGGTGGGAGAAGCCCTCTTGGGCCGCGTGGTGGATCCCCTGTGCAACCCCCTCGACGGCAAAGGCCCGATCCAGTGTACGGAGTCCCGCCTGATCGAATCTCCGGCACCTGGCATTGTCGATCGCCGCTCTGTGTACGAGCCCCTGCAAACCGGCATTACCGCCATCGATGCCCTGATCCCCATCGGGCGGGGGCAGCGGGAGCTGATCATCGGCGACCGCCAAACCGGCAAGACCACCGTTGCTGTGGACACAATCCTGAACCAAAAAGGGCAGGATGTGATCTGCATTTACGTGGCCATTGGTCAGAAGCAGAGCACCATCGCCCAGGTGGTGGGCATCCTGACCGAGCGAGGGGCCATGGACTACAGCATTGTGGTGGCTGCCGGCGCCGATAGTCCAGCTCCGTTGCAGTGGCTGGCCCCCTACTGTGGCGCCACCATTGCCGAATACTTCATGTACCAGGGCAAACACACCCTGGTGGTCTATGACGATCTCTCCAAGCAGGCGGTGGCCTATCGGCAAATGTCACTGCTGCTGCGCCGTCCACCCGGTCGAGAAGCCTATCCTGGGGATGTGTTCTACCTGCACTCGCGGCTATTGGAGCGAGCCGCCAAGCTGAGCAGCCAACTGGGAGAGGGATCCATGACGGCACTGCCGATCGTGGAAACCCAGGCCAATGACGTGTCGGCCTACATTCCCACCAATGTTATCTCCATCACCGATGGGCAGATCTTCTTGGAATCGGATCTGTTTAATGCCGGCATCCGCCCGGCCATCAACGTCGGGATTTCCGTCAGCCGCGTCGGCTCGGCAGCTCAGACCAAGGCGATGAAAAAGGTGGCTGGCTCCATCAAGGTGGAACTGGCGCAATACCGCGATCTGGAGGCCTTTGCCCAATTTGCCTCTGACCTGGATGAGGCCACCCAAAAGCAGTTGGCCCGCGGCCAACGGCTGCAGGAGTTGCTGAAGCAGCCACAGTACTCTCCCCTGTCTCTGGATCAGCAGGTGGCCATTATCTATGCGGGGACGCGAGGCTATTTGGATGACATTCCGGTGGAGAAGGTCTCCAGCTTCAAACAGGGCCTTTTGGCTTACCTGGGCACCACCCATCCCAAGTATGGCGAGATTGTCCTCTCCACCAAGCAACTCACCGACGAGGCAGAAGAAATCTTGAAAACGGCCATCACAGAGTTCAAGCAGAGCTTCGTGGCCAAGGCGGCCTAGGGTGACGCGGATCTCTCCTGGCCCGGATCCCTGTCGACCACCAAAATAGAGGGAGTAGGTTATGGCAAACCTCAAGCGCATCCGCGATCGCATCAAGGCGGTGAAAAACACCCGCAAAATCACCGAGGCCATGCGGCTGGTGGCAGCAGCCCGAGTGCGCCGCGCCCAAGAGCAAGTGATGGCCACCCGTCCCTTTGCCGACCGACTGGCCCAGGTTTTCTATCGGCTGCAAACTCGGCTGCGGCTGGAAGATGTCAACTTGCCTCTGCTGAAGCAGCGCCCCATCCAGACGGTGGGGCTGTTGGTGGTGGCCGGGGATCGGGGCTTGTGCGGAGCCTACAACGCCAACGTGATTAAGCGCACCGAGGAGCGGGTTCGCGAGCTGCAGGAGACAGGGCAGCAGGTGCAGCTTTACCTGGTGGGCCGCAAGGCGGTGCAGTATTTCCAGCGGCGCTCCGCTCCCATCGCCAAGACCTACGTGAATTTGTCGCAGATCCCCACGGCGGCTGAGGCTGCCCAGATTGGGGATCAGCTCCTCTCGGCCTTCTTGTCGGAGAAGGTGGACAAGGTAGAGCTGCTCTATACCCGCTTTGTCTCTTTGATCAGCTCCCGTCCGGTGGTGCAATCCCTGTTGCCCCTCGATCCGTCGCGGTTGGCCACTCAAGACGATGAAATTTTTCGTCTTTTGGTGCGGGGCGGAGAGTTTACTGTCGAGCGCAGCAAAGTCATCGCAGCGGTCTCGGCCCCACCTCAGGACATGATCTTTGAGCAGGATCCCGTGCAGATTTTGGATGCACTGCTGCCGCTGTACCTGAACAACCAGTTGCTACGGGCCTTGCAGGAGGCGGCGGCCAGCGAATTGGCAGCTCGCATGACGGCCATGAACAACGCCAGCGACAATGCCAGCGAGCTCATTCGCACGCTGGGTCTTGCCTACAACAAAGCTCGCCAGGCGGCTATTACCCAGGAGATCCTGGAGGTGGTGGCCGGAGCGGAGGCCTTGTAGGGTTCTCAAAGGAGATCCCCTGAGGAGCCGAGGTTGCGTTGCCGCGCCATCTGGGAGTTGAGCAGAACCACCGGCAAAATCCCCACTAAGACAATGGCCAAAGCCGGTGCCCCTGCCTCCGCGAGACGCTCATCGGCTGCCAAGCGGTAGGTTTGCACCGCCAAGGTGTCGAAGTTGAAGGGCCGCAGCACCATCGTGGCCGGCAGCTCCTTCATCACATCCACAAATACCAGCAGCATAGCCCCCAAGAGGCCACCCCTCATCAAGGGCAAATGCACCTGCCACAGGGTGCCCAGGGATCCCTGTCCCAGGCTGCGGGCCGCTTCATCCAAACTGGGGGGAATGCGCAGCAGCGTGGCCTCGACGGTGGCCAAAGCCACGGCCAAAAACCGCACCAGGTAGCCGAACACCAAAGCCGTGAGGGTGCCACTGATCACCAGGCCAGGTGGCTGTTGCAGCACCACCTGCCGCAGGTAGCTCAGCAGTTGATCCAACCACCCTAGGGGAATCAGAACCCCCACTGCAATCACCACCCCAGGCAGCGCATAGCCCAGAGAAGACAACTGCACTGCCAGCCGCAGGCCCCACGGGGATCCCGCCCGTCCTAGCCCCTGCATGCGCAGCCCGTACAGCACCACCACCGACACGGAAACAGCAATGATAGCCGTGATGGTGGATAGCCAAAAGCTGTTCTGGGCGTAGCTCCAAAAGCGGCGACCCAACTCCCCCTGCCGCAGGGTCATGTGGAGCAGGATCAAGGCCGGCACGACGAAGCCCAGCCCAATTGGGATCCCACAGGCTAGCCAAGCCCCCACCGCCCGGATCCCTTGTAGGCGGTAACGGGTTGGGGTGGGTTTGAACCCTTGGCGATAGTAGCGCGCCCGCCGGCGGGAGACCTGCTCCATCGTTATCAGCAGCAACACCAGCAGCAACAGCAGCGCCGAAAGCTGAGCCGCCGCCACCGGATTGCCCAGGGCCGTCCAGGTGCGGTAGATGCCGGTTGTAAAGGTATCTACCCCGAAATAGCTGACGGTGCCGAAATCGTTGAGGGTTTCCATCAAGGCCAGCAGACAGCCGGCCACGATCCCCGGTCGGGCCAGCGGCAAAGCCACCTTGAAAAAGCTGGCCCAAGGCCCGTAGCCCAAGGAGCGGCTTACCTCTAAGCAGGCCACCGATTGCTCCTGAAAGGCCAGCCGGGCCGAGAGGTAAACATAGGGATAGAGGGTGAGGATCAGCAGCAGGATCGCCCCCCACAACGAGCGAATGTTAGGGAACCAGTAGTCGCCGATCCCCCAACCTGTTACCCGCCGCAGCCAGATCTGGAAACCGCCGGTTACCTGCAAAAAATCGGTGTAGGCGTAGGCCAACACATAGGTGGGGGCCGCCAGGGGCAGCACCAACATCCACTCCAGCCAGGCCCGCCCCCAAAACTGACACATGGTCACCAGCCAGGCAGTGCCACTGCCCACCAGGATGACCCCCGCCGCCACCCCTGCCATCATCACCAGGCTATTGCGCACATAAAGCCCCAAGACCGTATCGGCCAGGTGCTCCCAAACCTGCCGCTCGTCCGCAAAAAGGCTGAGCAACACCGTAAGGACAGGAACGAGAATGAGACCGCTGAGGGTCAGAGTCAGAAGCGCCCAGCCGTTCAGAGGAAAGAAGCCACTTCCCGGCAGAGATTTGCTCAACAACTTCAACCTCATCTCTTTGTCCATCTCAACAGGCGGGAGCTACCTCTTGAGCAACTCCTGGGGAAGAAAAGGGGATCCTCCAGGGATCCCCAACCAAGTTTTCTCTCAAAACAAGCTCTTGGGCAGCTTAACGAAATAAACGATGTTCTCGTCTTGCTTGTTACCAAGGTAAGGCATAGTTTTTTCTTGAACCGCGCCCTTTTCCGAGACGATGCCAAAGTCGTCGTCGTTAACTATCGCTAGGGTAGTTGAGTTGAGAATGGCCAACCCCTCGGGCTTGTCGTGGGGATAATTGGGGATCGACATAATGTCAAATACTTCTTCTTTGGAAACGGGCTTGATCCCCGCTGCAATGATTTCCTCTTGGGTTAACTGCTCCAGAGTCTTGCCGTTAACCAGCAGGCCATTTGGACCAGGATCAAAGACATCCGTGGCAGCGGCAGTATCGATTTTGTAGATCTTCTTCGTAGCCTCTTTGTCCTCTCCCGGCGTTTTGCCATCCCGTTCGAGAACCAGGAAGGTTGTGTCGGTAATGGCGACAATTTCGCTAACAGCGGTGCCAGTTCCCTCTAAAGGATAGAGGTATTCTTTGAACTTGCCCGTGGCCAGTTCATAGAAGAGTATCCTGCAAACAGTTGCGGTCTTTTGAACATCTTTGTTGGGGTTCAAAAGCGGAGACTGCATGATGCCGACCAAGTATTTCTGATCGGGCGTCAGAGTTAGCCCCTCCATGCCGCGATTGGGGCGCCGATTTTTGTAAACTTCTGGAAGCTTTTTGCCGCCAACTCCACTTCCAAAAGGATTTAGCCACTCGATGGCCTTGCCATTGGAATCAAAATGGATCAAGTGAGGTCCGTATTCGTCGGCAACCCAAAAGCTTCCATCTTTGGCCACCGCGATCCCCTCTGGATCGATACCTTTGGGATCCGGCGCAAGCTGCTTGCCGCTGAGATCGTAGGCATTCTCTCCCGTTCCCCCCGAGTCAGATGGATTGGGGATCCCGGTGAGATTTTTGCCTGTCTCGTCTTGCAGCAGGATGACCCTGTCCAACTTGAAGCCCTTGCCGTCCAAAGACAATCTGGCAACTTGAGGGGTAAAGTCTGGCTTAGGGAAAATCTTGTCGTTTGACTCAGCTCCATCAATATTGGGACCGCGATCGGTGAGCACATAAAAATATTGGCCATCAAAGGCAAGGCCAGAGCCAAACCCACCATTGTAGATTTTGACGCCGTTTTCTGTGGTCAAAAGCAGATCCCGCTTTGGAACAGGAGCCTTTTCGGGAAGGTTTTCAATTGCCTTTGCCGGGCTATTGGTGTAGAAAGAAGTTAAAGAAAGCAGGAGCAAGAACAAGCCTGCTGTTCGCAGTTGTTTCATTTGGCAAACCTCCAGAAGCTTTTGAAAAAGAAAGACAGGACGCCTGAGCGGCCTCGAACGGAAGCAACGCCGTCCTAGAGTATCGACGCTTGGCCAAGAACCGTCAAGCTGCTTAACGTTCACGGCGTCAAGCAATGAAAGGCTGCACTCAGGGCCTGTCCTGGAGGCCTGATCTACTTCCAACCGGCCCGATCCATTACCTTCAGGGCATCAGGGGTGACGCGGCCAATGCTGGCGGCGTTGATCGTATCTTCCTTAAAGGTGCCAAAGCTGGCCACCACCGAGTCGATCTCAGCCCCGGGCAGTACCGGGTACTCATTGTTGCTCTGGGCAAAAATGGCCTGCGCCTCTGGCCCGGAGAGAAACTCCAAAAATTGGATGGCCGCGTCTTTGTTGGGAGCTGTTTTCAGAATGCCGGCCCCGCTGATGTTGACGTGGGTGCCACGATCCTGCTGGTTGGGGAAGAAGACGCCGATTTTCTCGGCTACGGCGCGCTCTTCTGGATTGTCGGATTTGATCAAACGCGGCAAATAGTAGGTGTTGGCCAAAGCCACGTCTCCCACCCCGGCGGCCACGGCCTTGATCTGATCCGTGTCTCCCCCTTCCGGCGGACGGGCAAAGTTGGCCACCAAGCCCCGGGCCCATTGCTCCGTTTCCGGGATCCCGTGGGCCAAGATGATCGAGGCCGTCAAGGATTGGCTGTAAACGTTGCTGGAGGAGCGGGTGAGCACCTTGCCCCGCCATTTGGGGTTTGCCAAGTCCTCATAGGTGGACAACTCCTTGGGATCCACCTTGTCTTTGTTGTACATGATCACCCGCGCCCGCTTGGTGAGGCCAAACCAGTACCCCTCTGGATCCCGCAGATACTCGGGAATATTTTTGGAGAGCGTCTCGGACTGGATGGGCTGAAACAGGCCCTCGTTCTGAGCGCGCCACAACCGGGCAATATCCACTGTCATGAAGATGTCGGCGGGGCTGTTGGATCCCTCGCTGCGGATGCGCTGGACGATCTCATCGGCGTTGCCCTGCACCCAATTCACGGTAATGCCCGTTTTCTGCTTGAAAAGTTCGTACAATTTCTCGTCTGTGCCGTAGTGCCGCGAGGTGTAGAGGTTCACTTCCCGATTGGCGCCATGGGCCGGACGCAGAAGAGACCCTGCTGCCAGAGCCGCAGAACCTAGCGTGGCTCCACTGACAAATTGCCGTCGCGATAAGCGCATACCCAACTCCTAAGTTCAAAAACATCTCAAGAGACACAGCTCCACCGGCCAGGCTCTCTCTGAGAAAGCACCGGAAAGCCAAGCCCAAAGGACAAAGACAGTCCCCGCAAGCCTCACTCTGTTGGCTCTTATCTTGGGCCAACCTTATTGAGACTTTTATTCAAGAACTTTGCCTTGAGGAAATGATAGGAGATCTCAAGTACCAGGTCAAGCTCTTGGGAGTTGTTCTCACTTCTCACCCTTTGGGATGAAACTGGGTGGCTTCCCCTTGTCCTCGACAGCGCCTGAGATGGCCAGCAACGCAGCCGGTCTTGTTGAGCAACGGGTCTCTACCCAGGGCTTTGCGGTCAGCGGTATTGACAGCACTCGCGAAAGCTGAAGAGGCTTCGGGTATAAAGGGAGCAGGGTAGATGACAGAGCTATGGTGAGCTCCCTTTCGAGATCGCCTCATGCACAGGTGCAAGAGAATAGCAGGGATCCAGGTGTCTCTATCCTGGTCTGCGGCTACAACGATTTGGTGGAGCTCACTCTCCAAGCCCTAGAAGCTTTTGGACATCGCGCTGTAGTAGTTGCTCCCGATCTGCCCCCTCATTTGGAAGAGCAGTGGCAATACCTACAGGCGGATCCCCGCCAGCCGGGGGTGTTGCAGCGGGCTGGGATCGAGCGGATTAGGGTGGCGCTGCTCCTGGAGGACAGCGACCAAGCCAATTTCGAGCTGGCTTTGCTGATTCGAGATCTCAATCCACAGGTGCGTGTCGTCTCCCGTCTGTTCAACCACAGCCTTGCCCGCTATCTCGACTCGGCTTTGCCGCAGCATTTTTCCCTATCGGTGGCGGCTTTGGCTGCCCCGGCTTTTGCCCTTAAGGCCGTTTCCGACGAATTTGTTGGCTACTTTGAGCTGCCCCAGCTGGAAGCCCAGCCGGCCACGCTTCCGCCAGAGCTGGCAGATCCGGCTTACTTTGTCTCAGACCGAGAGACCACCCTCTGGAACGTGGTAGAGCTGACCATCGGATACAACTCCCGCCTGCTGCATATGCCCCTCTCGGAGCTGGAGGAAACTTTTGGGGCGCGGGTGCTGTTTCATTACCCGGTGGATGGGCTTTCTAACTTTTCCAAACAGCGAGTTTTCGACGACTTTGACCACGAGGCAGAGCTGCTGGAGGGGGATCGCGTTTTGGTCATTTGCGATCCCAGAGCCTACCTGCAACTGTTGGAACGCAACGGGCGACGGGGCTCCTCACGGGCACAGCGCTGGGCCAGCGGCCAGATGCAGGACAAGCGACAACAACGGCAAGGCAGGTCGTTGGGGCGGGGATCCCTTGGGTCTTGGCTGCGCAGAGGAGTGCAGGGACTCCTACAGGTCAAGCCCATCGTGCGCACCCTCACCTTCACCTTGGGGGTCATGCTGGTGCTGGGGGTGATCAACTTCAGGATGATCGGCAAACCCCTCATCGAGGGGCTTTTGCTGACGATCGTGGTGCTGACAGGGGGCTACGGGGATATTGAGGCTTTTCAACAGCCGGAAACACCGCTGGGGGTGAAGGTGCTGGCGGTGATGATGACCTTGGTGGGGGCTGCCCTGGTGGGGTTGATTTACGGCTTGGTGACCGACAAATTGGTGAGCAGTCGCTTTGGCTTGGGTCGGGCTGCCCGTATGCCCAAAGAGGATCATGTGGTGATCGCAGGGTTGGGGCGGCTGAGCTATTTGGTGCTGCAGTTGTTGCGGCAGATGGGCTACGAGGTGGTGGTGGTGGATCCCAATAGCGAGAACCCTCTCTTGGAGGCAGCGGAACGGGAGGGAGCGGTGGTGGTTCGTGGGGATTATGCCCTGGCAAGCACGCTGCAGCAGGCTCGCATTCAAGGCAGCCGCTGCCTGATCTGCACCACCCCTGACGATCTCACCAACCTGGAGACGGCCCTGACGGCCCACAGCCTGCAGCCGGGGATCCGCACCATTTTGCGGGTTACCGATCCCGAATTGGCGGCTCGCATGCAGCGCCACATGCAGACCCTGGGGATCAGCTACAGCGCTACCGGGTTGGGGGCACGGGCTTTTGCCACAGCAGCACTGGTGGGATCCGTCTACGGCACTCTGGCTTGGCAAGGGGAAACTCTGCTGGTGACGCTGCTGGAGGTCTCGGCCGATTGCCACTACCTGGGGCTATCCTTGCGCCAACTGGCCCAGGACTATGACCTGGTGATCTTGCTGCATCGCTCCCGACCGGGGAAACCCTGTGTTTTTCCCAAGATCTGGCAAAAAGAGGGCAAGACCCTGTTGAAAGAAGGCGATCAACTCTATGTGATGGGAACGGTGGAATCCCTGATTCGCTTAACCCAAGGACGGCCTCTTCCCCCAGAGCTGTATCAGGTGCGCCTCCTAGAGTATCGCAACCCCTATTTTGAAGAGGAGATCCTCTCGGCTTTATCGTTCTACGCACGCCTGCCCAAAACGGCCCTGAAACCCCTATTGGGCTGTCTGCCGGCGGTGGTGAGCCCACCCCTTCCCCGCGACAAGGCAATCAAGTTAGCCCGCCAACTGCGCAAGATGAGCACTGAAGTGCAGGTGTTTGCCCAGGCGCAGCCTGCCCATTGGATCCCTGCAGCCATGAACGAAAACAGCGAGAGTAATCTGAATTGATTTGGACACTGTTCTGTTTATTGGTCTATTCTGCACTCCGTAGTCCAAAACATCTCGTTATGGGCAGTTGGACATTCAGCTAGAAATCGCAGGAGCCCCGCACTGTACCCGTAGGGTCAGTGTCGGGAGGAATGCGGAAGTTATGATAGAACCATGACCCAAGTCCTGACCGTCTCCTGCAAGCTCAAGGTAGCCCAGTCGCAAGCCGCAAAGTTGGATGCGACAATGGATGCCTTTGTGCAGGCGTTGAACTGGGTCAACCAAAACACACCAGAAAAAGTAGTCAACGCAGTCAAACTCCAGTCCCTTTGCTATTACCAGATTCGCGCTCGGTTTGGCTTGTCCAGTAACTTGGCAAGGACTACGTCCCGCTTACGCGACCAGCAGGTCTGCAGACGGCTGGCCGGCGCCCGTAAAGTTGCCCAACAGAAAAACCGCCCCGTCAAAGCGTTCAAAGGGGGCTTCGCTACCTACGACGCTCGTATCTTTTCGTTCCGCGAGAAAGACTGGACGGTGTCGCTGACCACGGTGGAGGGTCGGGAGCGCTTTGAGCTGGCGATTGGCCGCTACCAGAGAGAACGGCTGGCGGGCTCCAATCCCAAATCTGCCACTCTGGTCAAGCGTAAAGACGGCTCCTACTCTATTCAGATCTGTGTGGAAGCGGAGCCATCCCCACCGCAACGCACGGGTAGAGTGCTGGGGGTGGACTTGGGGAGGACGGATATTGCCCATACGTCAGACGGGGACAATTGGAATGGACAGCAGTTGAACAGAGTCCGCGACCACTACTCCCGGTTGAGGGCGGTACTCCAACGCAAAGCCAGTAAGGGCACACGCAGTTCGCGGCGCAGATGCAGAGAACTGTTGCAACGGCTGTCTGGCAAGGAAAGACGCTTTCAGTCGCGTCAGCGTTGCGTAGCAAAAACGTGGGTCAATCATCGCATCTCCAAAGCTATTGTCTCTAGGGCAAAAGCTACCAACAGCGCTATCGCTCTGGAAGACCTGACAGGGATCCGAGAAAGGGTCAATCAACAGCCACGCAGCAAAGCCGAGCGGCGCAGGGCCAACAGTTGGGCGTTCTACCAGCTACGCCAGTTTCTGGAATACAAGGCGAGAGTTGCAGGGGTTTCTCTGGTTCTTGTGCCGCCTGCTTACACGTCACAGACCTGCCACAAATGCCTGCACGTCCATCCCGACCCTGCGCAATCCTACCGCAGTGGAAAGAAGTTTAAGTGTGGGCACTGTGGATGGGAAGGGGATGCGGATTTGAATGGTGCGAATGTGATTGCGCTCTTGGGGGCTGTCGTAAACCAGCCTAGAGGTTCGGGCCTGTTTTGTTCTCTGGTAGGGCAGAGCAGGCTCAGGGCTACTGAAAGCCCGCTCCGTACCGCTTAGCGGTCGGAGCCGGGTAGTTTACGAGATAGGCTTTTCGGCTGCAAGTCGCACAAAGCGATTTTGGTTGTAGAGCTGCTGAGCCACCACTGCGAAACCCACCTTCTCCAGCAACCACACCAGGTCTTCGGCGCTGAAGCGATTGTGCTCGTAGAAGTGGGTAAACTGATCCAGCAGCGTTTCCAAAGGCGTGTCCGACTGGAAGAGTTGGGCCTCTGTATCGGCATCGAAGTAGAGGCTGAGCGGGGCGCGCACCCAATCCACCAGCAAAAATCGCCCCCCCGGCTTGAGTAGACGCAACACCTCCTGCAACAAGCGCAAGGGCTGCACCATCTCGTGCAACACCACCACTGCCTGAGCTGCATCGATGCTGTTGGCCGCAAGCGGCAAGTGAGGGTCGTGCAGGTCGGCCTGCAGCAGCTGGATTCCAGGGATCCCCTTCAAATCTGCCGCCGCTCGCTCCAACATGTAGGGCATCACATCCACCCCGATGAAGTGTCCTCCGGGATAGCGTTGCGCCCACTGACCCAGAGCAAACCCCGGCCCGGTTCCCAGATCCAACAAGCGCGGTGCAGGAGGCAGACAGGGCTCGATGTGCATCTGCCAGAACTGCCAAAACGCCTCGTTAAAGCGCCCAGGAGCCGTCGCCACCATGCGCTCGCAGAAGCTGGGGCCACGGTGGTGCTGGTAGAGAAGCTGAAAGGTATCGAGGCCGGTCTGGGGCATGGCTGAAGATTGTTGAGAAAATTGCTAGAGGGATCACCAGAATTCGCTGATGGGCTGAAAAGAGCATCGGGGGATCCCCAAAAGTAAGGCCTAATGTCGGCCTAACGAGCAGTGGGAGCGCTGGAAAAGTTGGCAATGCCGGTCTCCAGGTCGCTAAAGCAGGTCAATACCTTTTCCATAGAGGTGAGGTTGAGGACGAGGGCCACATTTTCCGGCACGCAACAGAGGCTGAGGTTGCCCCCAGCAGTACGGCACTTGCGCAAAGCCGAGATCAACACCCCCAGCCCAGAGCTGTCCATAAAAGTGACCGACGACATATCGATCAACATATTGGTGTAACCGAAATCTAAAACCTGCTGGAGCAATTGCCGAACTTCTGAGGCGGCCTTGGCATCAAAACGACCCTCCAGCGGCACAATCGCCAGTTTTTGCCCTTGTGGAGTCTCAGCAGTACGGATGCGCAGCTTGAAATCCATCGTTTCCAGTGAAGACCTCATGCCCCACCTTAACACCATCCGCTACCGCCCACCAGGAAATCTTGTGAAGATCCCCAGGGACAGCGCGGCTCCCTCCAAAAACATCTGCCCTCTCGCCCCCAGCTCCTCTCCCAACAAGCCAGAGGGAAGCCGTGTAAACCCATGAAGTAAGAGCCGCCCCAGAGCTTAGCAGGAACTCCATCCCCCGCAGGGAAGGGATCCCGCCTCGGCCACAAATTCCGCATCTTAGGCGGATCTACCTACAGCATAGGTTGCAGGGTTAAAGCCTCCGAGTCTATGGAGGGAAGGGACATGTGCAAACGGGGACGGTGCATAGAGAGCAACTGGGCCAGCCGCTTGCGCAGCTCAGTACGGGGCACAATCGCGTCGATGAGCCCTTGGGCCAGCAGGTACTCGGCGGTTTGGAAGCCTTCTGGCAGCTTGCCCTTGCCGATGGTTTGCTCGATTACGTTGGGCCCGGCAAACCCCACCTGCGCGCCCGGCTCGGCCAGGATCAAATCTCCCAGCATGGCAAAGCTGGCAGTTACCCCGCCATAGGTGGGATGGGTGAGCACGGAGATGAACAATTGTCCGGCGTCGCGGTGCCTTTGTAGGGCGGCTGAGGTCTTGGCCATCTGCATGAGGCTGAGGATCCCTTCCTGCATGCGGGCTCCCCCCGAAGCCGAAAAGAGGATCAAGGGCAGGTGATCGCAGGTGGCCCGTTCCGTGAGGCGGGCGATCTTCTCTCCCACCACCGAGCCCATGCTGCCGCCCATAAAGCGAAAGTCCATCACCCCAATCGCCACCGGGATCCCTTCCAGACTCCCCAGCCCTGTGGCGATGGCATCCTTGAGCTGAGTGCGCTCCTGATAAGAGGCCAGGCGCTCGGAGTAGGGCTTTTGGTCGAAAAAGTGCAGGGGATCCGTGGGAGCCAGGTGTTCGTCCAGGGGCTGCCAGGATCCGGGATCCAAAAGCTGTTCCAGCCGCTCTGGAGCTGTAATGCGATGGTGATGCCCACAGCTAGGGCAGACTTGCCAGTTTTGCTGCAGATCCTTGGTGTAGGTCAGAGTGTCACAGGCAGGACACTTTTGCCAGAGGCCGTCGGCAATCTCTCTTACCTGACGCTCTTTGTCGAAGGGGCTGCTACCTGTCAGGTTTAGAGAGGTTTGTCTGCGCCGCTCCGCAAACCAATCCAGTAGAGACATAGCTGTTGAAATATCCTCCCCACTCAGGGATGTCGAGAGCCCTGCCGGTGAGCTGCGAAACACATCTCAACGTTCTCAAGCTATCAAAGAATCGCCCGACTGAAAATAGAGACAACAGCAGGCAATGGAGACTCGGTGGCAGGTGCTGACCACAGGGGATGGATCCCTGACCTTTTTCTCGGAAGAGTTTGGACAGGCTTTTCACAACGTCAGTGGTGCCGCTCAGGAGGCTCTGGAGAAGTTTGTCCGCCCTTGCCGGCTGGATCGGCTGCCTTTGGAGCGGGATCCCGACCAGCCCATTCGCCTTTTGGATATTTGCTTTGGCTTGGGCTACAACTCCGGCCTTGCCCTAGAAACCATTTGGCAAATCCGGCCCCACTGTTCTGTAGAAGTAATCGGCCTAGAGCGATCCCCGGAAGTGCCTCGCCAGGCTTGGCAGGCGGGGGTGGGATCCGACTGGAGCTTTGGGCAAGAATGGCAACACTGGATTGAACAGGGATCCTGGCAATCGGAGCGCTGGCGCGGAACGCTGCTGTGGGGCGATGCCCGGCAAACGGTGTTGCAGGTGCCGCTGGGGTGGGCAGATGCGGTGTTTTTGGATCCCTTCTCGCCTTCTGTTTGCCCAGAGCTGTGGACGGTGGATTTCCTGCGGGCCGTGGCTGAACGGATGCGACCAACCGGCATTTTGGCCACCTATTCCTGTGCAGCGGCGGTGCGAGCGGCTCTGTTGGAAGCAGGGCTTTTCATCGGCTCTACCCCCCCGGTAGGTCGTCCTTGGCCGGGGACAGTGGCCTCGCCCCAACCTGACCACCTGCCGCCTCTTTCCCCCATGGAGTGGGAGCACCTGAAAACTCGCGCTGCCGTGCCCTACCGGGATCCCACCTTGAAAGGAGATAGAGCGCAAATCCGTCTGCAACGCCAACGGGAACAGCAGGGATCCCCTTTGGAGCCCACTTCTGCTTGGAAACGCCGCTGGCCTGTGCAAGCCTAGAGAGTGGCGTTGCCGGAGTTCAGATCTGGACAACTTTTCCCAGGATTGCTGCCCGAGTGTATCCAAGACACCTGCGCTATTCCCGTACCCTTACGCAGGCCATCATTTCTTGACAAAGTTAAGCTGAGATGAAACTTCTCTGCTGTCAACTGCCATGTCTTCTGAGGAGTCCCTCCCGCTGACGCGAGCAACCTCTGCCGGTACGCTGGTTGCCCTTTGTGCTGAACAGCACCGCGTCATCCTGCAGTTTTTGACTCGCCTGTCTCGAGCGCCGGATCTGGATCTGGAGCAGCGACGCCTCTGTGTACAAAGGTTGCGGCAGCGCCTCTCCCGCCACATTCAACTGGAGCGCCATGTTCTCTACCCCCTGCTCAGGTCGGCTCTCCAGGCGGATCCCCACCTTAGCGCCCAAACTGAGCGGCTGGAGCAACATCTGCGGGATCAGATTCCAGAGCTGACGCGCTTTTTGCACCAATCAGAGCGCACCCCGCAGCAGGTGGATCCTTCTGCTGCCCTTCACTTCTATCGGCAATTGCGGGCTCAGTTTGATCAGGAGGAGAAAATCTTGCATCCCCTCTTTGCCCAGCATGTCTCTCCCGCCGCGGAGCAGCAGCAGTTGCGCCTATTCCGCAAACGCCTGCAAGCCAGCGCTGCTTCCAATCGCTCTGCACATAGCCGTCGCGTCGCTCTGGAGGAGCTGGAACGGCAAGCGGTAACCCGTCCTGTCTTGCCCAACGAGCGCTTCTGGTCGCTGCAGGGCAACGCTGTGCAGATGTCCGCTCCCTAGTTGACGACGGTCTTGTTGTTGGAGGCTAGTGGTGGTATTTTTGCTGCAATCGGCTCCCTGACCCCAAAACCATGCAGCCCTGGGATCCCGAAACCTACGTCGATCAAATGGCCCAACTGCTGCAACTGCCCCTGCATCCTCAACACCGAGCAGGGGTGATCGAAAACTTTGCCCGCTTTCTGCCCATTGCTCAACAGGTGCTGGAGTTCCCGTTGCCGCCGATAGTTGAGCCAGATCCCACCTTTGACCCTCAGCCATGACCGGGGATCCCCACCTTCTCGGCAGCGCTGACGCGTTCTCTATTGCCAGGGCTGTCCGCCAGGGATCCGTGAGCGCCCAAGCGGTGGTGGCCGCCTGTCTGGAGCGGATTCGCCGGCGGGATCCCCAGCTCAATGCCTTTACAGCTGTCTTGGAGGAATCGGCCTTACAAGCGGCGGAGCAGGTGGATCGACAGGTGGCTCAAGGGATCCCTGTAGGCCCGTTGGCAGGGGTGCCCTTTGCCGTCAAGAACTTATTTGACGTGGCCGGCCTCACCACCCTGGCTGGCTCGGCGATCAACCGCGAGAATCCCCCGGCCATCCAAGATGCAACGGTGGTGGCTCGTCTCAAGCAGGCAGGGGCAATCTTGGTGGGCACCCTCAATATGGACGAGTATGCCTATGGCTTCGTCACCGAAAACAGCCACTACGGCCCCACCCACAACCCCCACGATCTCAGCCGCAGTGCGGGGGGATCCTCCGGCGGCTCGGCAGCTGCAGTAGCAGGAGGTTTGGTGCCCCTTGCCCTGGGCAGCGACACCAACGGCTCGATTCGGGTACCGGCCTCTTTGTGTGGCGTCTACGGCCTCAAGCCCACCTATGGCCGTCTATCGCGGGCAGGAGCGGCTCTGTTTGCCGCCAGCTTTGACCACGTGGGCCCCTTGGCCCGTTCGGTGGCCGATATTGCCCTCAGCTTCGATGTCATGCAAGGGCCGGATCCCCAAGATCCCGTCTGTACCCGGCGTCCTGTAGATCCCACCTTTGGGCAATTGGGGCAGGGGATCGAGGGCTTGCGCATCGCGGTGGCGGATGATTACTTTGCCCGAGGGGCAGAGCCCCCCATCTTGGCCGGGGTAGAAAAGGTGGCCCAAGCCCTGGGGGCCCGCCAGACTGTGCGGATCCCGGAAGCCCAGCGCGCCCGTGCCGCCGCCTTCCTGATCACGGCTGCTGAGGGAGCCAACCTGCACTTGCCCAACCTGCGAACTCGCCCCCACGACTTTGACCCGGCCACCCGGGATCGCTTTTTGGCCGGAGCCCTGTTGCCTGCCAGTTGGATCTTGCAGGCGCAGCGCTTTCGCCGCTGGTATCGCCAGCAGGTGCAGGCCATTTTTCAGGAGATCGATCTGTTCATCGCCCCCACCACCCCCTGCTTTGCCCCCTTGCTCGGCCAAGAGAAGATGGTGATCGATGGGGTAGAGGTTCTCACTCGGCCCAACCTCGGCCTCTACACTCAGCCCCTCTCGTTTATCGGCCTGCCGGTGCTTTCAGTGCCGTTGCGCGAGAGCGGATCCCTGCCCTTTGGCGTACAACTGGTGGCCGCCCCCTATCAAGAAGCCAAACTGCTGCGGGCAGCCGCCTATTTGGAGAAGCTAGGGATCCCCAATGCCCAGCCGGTCTGAGCCATGAAGAGCCCTGCTTTTGCAGCGTATCTAGCGTTAGGACTCGCGGGCATCCTCTTGTAGACACTAAATGTGTAGATAAACATTTTGCGGTCAAGAGAATGATTGCCTTGGGGGAGAAGCTCTAGTCTCCGTATGGCCCGTGGGCAATGTCTGAAGCTGGATTTGGGCAGACTCTTTGGCCTTGGCTCGCAAGAGAGATTGGGGCACCGGATATTAAAGTAAAATTAAGCCCCCAGTTGTTGTATCGAATGCCTCCTTTTCCGGGCTTGGCCAATAGAATGAACAGCATAAAATAGACACGGCACCCCCACCTGGACTCTATAACCCTATGGATCATCCTGATTCTGTGGCTCGGCGCTACACGAAACTCTGCGAGGCTTATCTCTCTCTCAATGAAGCCTTCGCCAAATTGGATCAGTCCCACAGCCGCCTACAGCGCTACATCAAACGACTCTTTCCGCTCAAGCCGATTTTGCAAGAGCAGCTTAAGCAGAGCGACCGCTGGATGAACTCCTTACGAGAAGAACTGCAAGCCAAAGAGGCCCGGCTTGGCGAGCTAATCGCCAACTACGACCAAGTCTGCGGCGAGCTGGACTCTACCAAAGCAGAACTGTTGAGCGCTCAAGCGCTGATTGAGAAACTGGAAGCCGAAAATGCTCAGGTTTTGGAACGCTTGAGTCGGCTCACCAACATGGAAGAGGAAATGGCAAACTTGGCGGAACAGCTGGCCCAAGCGAACGAAGCTTGTCAGCAGATGGAGGCTCGAAATCGCGAGCTGGAGCGAGCTTTGGGAGACCGGGATCAGCACATTTACAGCCTGCAAGAGCGATTGGCACAATTGGAGCAAGAGATGGCCTTCCTGAAAGCTCAGCGGGATGAGGCCCAGCAAGCTGCACAACTGGCTGTATCTCGCGCTGAGCAGGCGGAAGCTAGGCTGAAGGTGCAAACCGAACAAGTTCAGACTTTGCAAAATAAGCTCCATCAAGCCGAGGAGCAGCTGGCCATGGTAACCCTGAACGAGCTGGAGCTCCTGCTCAGCCATAACTCGATGAACCTCTTGCGAGAAGCGGGGCAGGCTGCAGAAGTAGATGCCCAGGTGCTGGCAACCGTACCGACCTCTCTGGCCGAGGCGGAACACATTCTGCTGGAGATCGACCAGTTCATTCAGTTCATTTTGGCCTACTCGGAGCCCATGAAGTCGCAGGCTGCGTGACATACTCCCGACGCTGTAGCTAGCTTCCCGCAGGGTTGCTACGCACACAGCGCGGGCTTCTCAGTGACCCCTGCTATCGCTTCAGACATTTCCTGAGCTTAAGGACTACGTCCCGCTGACGCGAAAAGGACGGGATGCCCCACCGCCCTGTAGAGTAGTGCGTAGTGACTAGTCACTAGTCACTAGCCTTTTTATTGCTTCATGGAGTGGGGTGACGGCTTCGGTTTTGCGTGGGTATGTTGACCCTGCGCATACAGCGCGGGGCTTCTCGGCGGTTTAGCTAAAATAGGCTAGAGAGCAGCTGCAAGACTCCGCAGGGTTGCAAAGCAACACCCCAATGGGGAGATGCCCATCTTCTCATCACCAGAACAAACTCTACCCTGCATCCTTTGAGCGGGCCAACCCAACTGAAGCTGACAACTTGAGCGCATGAAAGCCGTAGTCATGAGTGTGCCCGGCGGGCCAGAGGTTCTGCAGCTCCGAGAAGTACCTGAGCCCCAAATTCGCGGCGAGCGGGAGCTGCGCATCCGTCTGAGGGCAGCCGGCGTCAACCCCATCGACACCAAACTGCGGCAACGGGGCACCTTCTATCCAGAGGAGATGCCCGCCATTTTGGGGTGTGACGGTGCCGGCATTGTGGAAGCCGTGGGATCCGGAGTTAGGCACTTTACAGTGGGAGACGAGGTGTACTTCTGCCACGGGGGTCTGGGCAGGCAGGCGGGGAATTACGCCGAGCTGATCGTGGTGGACGAGCGTTTTGTGGCTCCCAAGCCCAGAACTCTGAGCTTTGCGGAGGCTGCTGCTGCCCCGCTGGTGCTGATCACCGCCTGGGAAGCGCTTTACGACCGGGGACGTCTCCAGGCCGGCCAAAGTGTGCTCATCCACGGGGGAGCGGGTGGAGTTGGCCATGTGGCCATTCAACTGGCCCGTCTACGGGGATCCAAAGTGGCCACCACCGTGAGCACCCCGGAAAAGGCGGAGTTTGTCCGTTCCCTAGGCGCCGGCTTGCCCATCTTCTACCGGCAGACAGACTTTGTGCGCGCCGTTTTGGACTGGACAGGGGGAGAGGGGGTGGATCTTGCCCTAGATACCTTGGGCGGCAAGCTATTGGAGCAGACCTTCCCCGCAGTGCGCGTGTACGGAGATATCGTCACCCTGCTGGCCCCGGCCCCAGAGATCGACTGGCGGGTGGCTCGCGACCGCAACTTGCGGGTGGGATTTGAGCTGATGCTCACCCCGATGCTGAAAAGCCTGACCAACGCCCAACAAAATCAGGCGGAAATCCTCAGGCAATGTGCCCGCCTCATCGACCAAGGCCAACTGCGGATCCAGCTCAGCCACACCTTTCCTCTGGCCGAAGCGGCTGCCGCCCACCGGTTGCTGGAGCAGGGATCCGTTCTGGGCAAAATTGCCTTAACCATCCCCGAGTAGGCATGCTGGAGAAAGCCCGTTGAGGATCTGCCCATGGTTGCTCCTCTCACCCCCCACCTGCTGGAGAACGAGAGCTTCTACGAAAATGCCCTCTGCTGGCTAGGGCGACCCCAGACGGCCTATCGACTGTTGAGCGAAGCAGTTTTTCCTGCCATCTCCTCTTGGGTGCGGGGGGAGGTAGATAGCCACTCTTTTAACCACTGGCAACTGGAGGATGTGCGCACCTTTCTGTATCCGGTGGTGGCTCTGGGGGATCAAGAAACCCTTGTTCTCTCCAGTGAAGCCCTGCTCCTCTGCGGCATCGGCAACTATTACAACCCCTGTGACTTGGCCATTGTGGTGTTCGTGCAGCAGCCCCAAGAGCTGTTCAGCCAACTGATGCAGCGCATTCGCCGGGCCGAAGCCACTATCAGCCGCGGGCCAGACGTGCGCATGCTCTCGGAACAGGTAAACCTGGCCAAGCGCGGACAAGACTACATCAACACCAAATATCTGGTCTGGCCCTACGCTCTTTCCGGTGCTGCTCAAGATACGCTAATTCAGCAGGGGATCAGCCTCATCCGTCTTTCCCCTCAAGAAGCCGCCTTGCCCTTTAAGGAATAGGTGGAGGACAATCTGCTCTGTCGGCGGAAGATAGGGATCCCCGTCCAAGCCCTTTTTCCATCTCTATCGTTTTTCATGGTCGATACCCACCTGCCCCCCTTGATCCAAGCGATGCTGGATCCCGCCTTCTACCCTCATCCGGTACAGGATCCCATTCGGCTTATTCAAACCCACATTTCCTATATTCTGCTGACAGGCGACTATGCCTATAAAGTGAAAAAGCCTTTGGACTTTGGCTTTTTGAACTTCACCACCCTGGAGAGGCGGCGCCACTTTTGCCAAGAAGAGCTGCGCATGAACCAGCGCGGTGCTCCCGGCCTTTATCTGCAAGTGTTGCCCATTGTCCAGACCGATGGCCGATTTCAGTTCAACAGCAGCGGCGAGCCCATAGAATACGCTCTGCAAATGCGGCAATTTCCCCAAGAGCAACTGTTCAGCAACCTGTTTGAGCGGGGAGAGCTAACGCCGTCCTTGATGGAGGAGCTGGGGCGGGTGGTGGCGACGTTTCATGCCCAAACCGAGACCAACGACTACATCCGCAGCTTTGGCCGGCCAGAACGGGTGCGAGAAGCCTTTGACGAGAATTACGCCCAAACCCAGCGCTACGTCGGCGGCCCACAAACAGCTCAGCAATATCGAGAAACCCAAGCCTACACCGATCGCTTTTTTGCTGAGCGGCAGGAGCTGTTTCAACAAAGAATAGAACAAAACCGCATTCGTGAATGCCACGGAGACCTGCACCTAGGCAACATCTGTTTTTGGGAAGGGAAGATCCTGCTTTTTGATTGCATCGAGTTTAATGAAGCCTTCCGCTTTGTGGATGTCATGTACGACATATCCTATGGGGTGATGGATCTGGATGCCCGCCATCGCCCCGATCTGGGAAACGCCTATTTGAACACCTACCTGGAAGAAACCGGAGATTGGGAAGGGTTGAAGATCTTGCCTATTTACCTCAATCGGCAGGCCTACGTGCGGGCCAAGGTCACCTCTTTTTTGCTGGAGGATCCCACTGCAGCAGAGGAAGCCAAGGCCACAGCCTTTAGCACCGCCGCCCGCTATTACCGTCTTGCCTGGGAATACACCCTCCCCAAGCAGGGGCAATTGTTCCTGATGTCAGGATTGTCGGGATCCGGCAAAAGCACGGTAGCCCGCCACTTGGCCCGTCAGCGGGGAGCCATTCACATTCGCTCCGATGCGGTGCGCAAGCATTTGGCCGGGATCCCTCTGCGGCAACGGGGGGGGCCGGAGGTTTATACCCCGGAGATGACCGATAAAACCTACCGCCGCTTGGTGCAGTTGGGAGTAGAGCTGGCCCAGGAAGGCTACACCGTGATTCTGGACGCCAAGTTTGACCGGCAAGCCCTGCGGGGGATGGCCATTGATCAGGCCCAACGCCAAGGGATCCCACTGCGCATCCTCCACTGCTACGCCCCTGAACCTGTTTTGCGGGAGCGCCTGCAACGCCGCAGCCCAGCTCCTCAACCCCTCTTGGCCCCAGCTGGTTCCAGCGATGGAGATCAGCAGCACTCTGCCGACATTGCTGATGCCACCGCCGAGATGCTCTCCCAACAGCAGGCCCACTGGCAGGATTTTTCCGAGTCGGAACGGCCTTTTTTAAAGGTTTTGGATACCAGCCAAGATTGGCAATCTCAACTTCAGCAGGTCTAGATCTCGACTCAAACTGCACAAACTCGAGAAAATTGCTATCAGCAAGATGGATTTTGCCGTTTCTGGGCTAGAGGATGGCAGCAGCTTTTGTTGTGCAGGGATCCCTTTCCAAAGTAGAGGTCAAAATTGGGTCTAAAGCTCTGTCCTGTTGGTACGCAGTTCGCCTCGGCGGGCCATAGACCTGAGAGAGACGGTAGGCTGAGGGGCATGTTGACGTGTCTGTGCAGGCCCACCCTTTTCCCATCCCACTCGACCAGAACTGACCACGTGCAGGAGGATCCCACGGTGAGCGATGTAACTCCAGATGACCTACGCCTGATGCTCCTGTTTGAGGGCTTTCCTCCTGAGAGGCTAGAGCCTCTGGCCGGGCAAATGTCGTTGCGCTCCCACCCGGTCAACCAGGCCATCTTGTTACAAAATGACTGGGGTAACGCCGTTTATTTCATCCTGGAAGGGTGGGTCAAGATTCGCACCCATGATCTCGAAGGCCGGGAGATCACCCTCACCATTCTTGGTCCAGGGGAAATCTTCGGGGAGATGGCTGCTTTGGATGAAGCACCTCGCTCTACCGACGTTGTAGCCCTAACAGCCACCAAAGTCAGTTGTCTGTCGGCCCAACACTTCCTGGCTTTTTTGGCTTCTGATCCTCAGGCCGGCATCCGCCTTGCTCAGCTCATGTCGCGCCGCTTGCGGCAGATCAACCGTCGTCTGCAGTTGCGCGAGGCCAGCAGTACGGCCCGTGTTGCCGATATCCTGCTGTTCTTGGCCGAATCTCGTGGCCGGGTTAGCCGGAGTGGTGTAGAGATCCCCAACTTGCCCCATCGGGAGCTGAGCAGCCTCAGTGGCCTGGCTCGGGAAACGGTCACTCGCGTTCTGTCTAAGCTGGAGCAAGAGGAGCTGATCCGCCGGGATCGCAACCGAGATGTTCTCTGCATCCCCCAGATGGAGGCTTTGGAGAAACTGATTGGCTAAATTGGGGGCGCCACCAGTTGTCAAAACCCCCCTCGACATCGTAAGATAGTAGGTCCGGAGCCGGGATAGCTCAGTTGGTAGAGCAGAGGACTGAAAATCCTCGTGTCACCAGTTCAAGTCTGGTTCCTGGCATCTGGTATGAGTATGCTGAGGCGGGCTTGGGTCAACGACCTAAGCCTTTTTGCTATGTCGGTCTGGGGAGTTCTGCTCTTCTCTCTTCACGTGTATGCACATATAGCCACACAGCTCCGGGACTGAAGAAAATTGTTGTAGGAATCCTCACCTCAAGCATAGGCAAGTTATAATCCCGGCAGCCTCTGTGGAGATTGCTCTCTTATGTCTGTAAAGCTCCTGCCTCAGTGTGAGAACTTGAAAGAGCAGGTTGAAGCTATCCTGCAACTCTGGCATCAGGATTCCACTTTTTCGGGCAAGCAAGATACCACTCGGATTCAAGCTTCCCTCAGCAAAGCTATTTCTCCAACCTTCGAGATTGTCTTTGCCGGTGCTTTCAGTGCTGGCAAGTCTATGCTAATCAATGCCCTCTTAGAAAGAGAGCTTCTCTACAGCGCCGAGGGGCACGCCACAGGGACAGAGTGCTACATCGCCTACGCAGAGCCAAATGCGGAGAGGGTAGTG
The DNA here is from genome assembly GCF_054058415.1 of Thermostichus sp. MS-CIW-38. Lineage (NCBI taxonomy): Bacteria > Bacillati > Cyanobacteriota > Cyanophyceae > Thermostichales > Thermostichaceae > Thermostichus > Thermostichus sp. MS-CIW-38. Next base: position 48,649 of record NZ_JBSSAH010000007.1, read on the forward strand.
CTCACTTTTCTTAGCGAGCAGGAAGTGCAAGAACAGATGACCGCCTTCTGCGCTTTCCTAAACTTGGCTCCGTCACTCAGCAGGCTGGAAGACACTGCACTGAATCCCCTGAAGGAGCGTGCTGAGGCTATTATTCAGCAGGAGGGAGGCAAAAGCAAGTCAGAGCGGGCGAAGCAGGCGGATGCACTTCGCTTGTTGATTACAGGTTTCCAGCAGAACCGGGACAAAATTCACCCTACCGAGAACAAAGTTTTCTCAATGGAGCAGCTCAACTTCGGCAACCTAAGGGAAGCTGCGGGTTTTGCCCGGCGCGGCGCCAATAGCGCAGTTTTGCGAAAGGTGGAATACTATTGCCACCACCCCTTGCTGGAAGATGGAAACGTTATTGTCGATACTCCTGGGATCGATGCTCCAGTCAAAGCGGATGCAGAGCGCACCTATCGAAAAATTGCCGATCCGGATACGTCCGCAGTTGTTTGCGTCCTCAAGTGTGCTGCAACAGGCGAACTAACCAAGGAAGAGACAGAACTTATTGAACACATTCAAGGTAATGACAGCATCAGGGATCGGGTCTTCTATGTGTTTAACCGGATTGATGAGACTTGGTACAACGCACAACTAAAGCATAGACTAGAAAACATTATCGACCAGCAGTTTCGTCAACTCCGCGTATTTAAGACAAGCGGCCTTCTCGGCTTCTATGGTTCCCAGATCAAGACAACTACCCCTGAGGATCGATTTGGACTGGATACAATCTTTTCAGAAAGCATCAAAGAATTGGGTGGTGAGGAAGAAACGCCCCAGTTTGTCAGCGAGTTTAACAAGTACTGCACGTCAGGTAGGTTGGTTGGATCCCCGTTCCGCCCTTCTGTACATGGGTACGACACACCCATAAATAACTACGTTCGGATTCTGAGGGAGTGGGGAAAACCTTTGATTGAGTATATGATTAAAGATAGCGGTATTGAAGACTTTCGGGCTGGGATCACTCGTTATTTAACGGAAGAAAAGCGGCCACAGCTATTTTCCGCGCTGGCCGATGATTTGCAACCTCTCTGCATCGAGATGAGGAAGTCCTATCTAGATCTCTACCGAGACATTGATAGCCAGCCCAAAGAGATTGACAGCATGATTTCCTATGAGCTGACGCTGATCAATCAGCAGCTAGCCAGTATTGGCCGAGAGTTTGACGAGCATATCCAGACAGTAGTCAATAAAGTTATTAACGGAGAAAACAAAGAATTTGAGAACGATTTCCGTAAATTGCAGGCTAGGATGGTACGGAGGCTAGATGAGCTTTTGGATACTTTTTCGTTGGACAATGTTTACAGTCAAGCCGTTCGCATTCGTCCCCGCAACTCCACAGCTCCATTCTTAGCTGTATTGGTCGAAGCCTTTTATTATTTGTCCAACCATCTAGAGGACATCCTGGTAGAATCAGCCAGCACGCTTGTAGAGAACTTCTTTCGTCGCCTTGTTGATGAAGTTCGCAGCTCGAGCTACTACAGGCAGTTGTTTCGCCTACTGGGATCCGATGGGGACTTGGAGAAAAAGCTTCTTTTGGTTAAGGAGGTAACTTTGAGTTCTCTTGTCAATGGTGCCCGAAAAGAGTGCGACCGCTACCTCAGAGAAAGTCCCCGCTTCTATGAGGAAGGAACATTCTCGATCTACCAGTTTCGAGAAGTCCTAAAACAAACCAGCCAATCATACGACATCTCTGCCATTCAAGACGCAGAGCCTGGAATCCGACAATTACTCAAGCTTGACTTCGAGCCGAAAATTAACCAGACAGTGCGTTCTAGCTTCCGACAAGAGACCAACAACACTCTAAAAACTCAACTATTGCCGGTTGCCAAGCAAGTAGCCGACGAGATTTTACAAAAGTATCCAGAAGCAAAGCAGTTCATGGAAGCAACTCTCAGAAAAGAGGCCGAAGAAAAAATTGCGCTTAACCAACAGCGGCTGAAAGAACTGGAGGCAAGCATAGACAAGTACAACCAAGCTGTTTCTGGGATCAACCTCTGCCTGCAGGCTTTGGGCCTCAATCGCGAGATGCTGCCCTTGATTACTCGTCCTGAACCTTCCTCTGTTGGTGAGTCAGTTCAAATTTTGGCAAGTCTTCCTGAACAGCAAGTAGGTGACAGCAATGCAAGCGAAGCAGTCGCTCTTGGTCGTTCTACACCCATAGACGAGAGTTTTCCAGAGTTGGATAGCATTCTCGATGATTTGAGATAGAGCGGCTTGTCTTTGTTTTTGGCCTTTCACTTGATCCAGATAAAGTCATGGGATCCAAATCGATACCTCTACAGCAGCACCCAGAAGGGATCCTCTCTGTAAGGGAGAAAACTTTCAAGGTTGCCAACTTGGTCAAAGCAGCCCAAGAGGACTTGACCAAGAAAGAAGAGCTGCATCGCTTGTTCATTGCGGCCTTGAGATCCTCAGGGATCCTGCCGCCGGAAGACTTGCTCAACATTGCCAGTAGCCTTCTTGCTCCCAAGCCAGAAGAAAAATTGTTGCAAGAAGCGAAGTGGTTTGGGCAGGGACTTGCTTGTCAGCTCTTGGTGCCGGGCAAGAAAGATTGGGAAAAAGGCAGAGTCAGATTGCGGATCACTGTAGAGTTTGAGCCAGAGGATACAGGCTCAGAGAGCAGCAGCGGATCCCCTCTGGATGACCTTCGCGAAAGTGAGAGCTAGCCTAAGCCAGAGAGACATAGAGGGGGTTGGGCAAGTGTCAAGTAATGATCAATCTCAGGAGTGCTTTGTTGAGCTAGATATTTTCCAAAATACTGTCATTGATATAGGAGGACGCCTAATCTACTCGCAAGAGTTTGCTCAGGTGTACTCAGAGATTGTTTATGAGAGTATCAGATCCTACTTATCCAGCAAACTTAGCGAAAAGGGAGTCTCGATTCTATGGAGCAACTTGAACGGAATAACTAACGTGAAAGGAATTCCTGCTAAACTCTTACGTCCTGGCTCACCGTGGATTGTTGTCTCTATGTCTTGAGGTCGATAAGATGACAAAAACATCCATTAATCTTAGCCAACTGGGAGACGGAGTTATCACTTTTATCAACAAGAACAATAAGCAGAAAGTCTACATGATTTCCAAGCTTTGCGATTCTATCAATTCTTATTTCCTGAGGTTTGACCGAATGGGAAGCGGACTAGACAGTCACTTGAGTTCGTCTGAGATACAAACAGGTATTCCCTATGAAGATCAGGTTCATTTTTTCCATAAAGGAGTTCCATGCTCGATTCTTTCTCCTAAAACTAACGGTTGGCAGACCGGTAGAGTAAAAGTAAGAGTAGAAGTTACGATTGACTTTTATCCTGACAATCCTGAATTTCTGATAAAAGAACCCGACCAAGAGATATTAGAACCTCTAGATGAAAAGTCTCCACTGGACGATCTTCGCAGTATGGATGAATAACGATGAAAGAAAGAAAATCCGGCGAAAGGATTCTAATTCCAGCAGCCGTGCGGGAGTATGTTTTCCAAAGAGACGGCTTCCGTTGTCGCGGTTGCGGAAAGTCGCCCCCAGAGGTTCAGCTTCAGATCGATCACATCATCCCCATTGCCCAAGGGGGCAGTAACGATATCAGCAATCTGCAAACGTTGTGCAAAACCTGCAACCGACGCAAAAAGGATCGACGGGATCCCCGCTTTCGCCGCCACTTTGACTGGTAAGTTCTTAATCCTTTGCCCATTTTCTCTCTACAAAGCAGGAGAGCTTTCTGCCGCAAAAATAATGCTAGACAATAGGCGGGAAGCTGGAAAACGGCATTCGGGTCAGGACTCCCGGCGCTGAGCCGACTTCAACTTCCAGCCCCTCGGCAGGATTGAATTTAGTGCGCACGTATCCCAATCCCAGGTACCCTTGCGAAGTCAAGCCCGCGCTGGTCAGTAAACCAATCTTTTCCCCCTGCCGCAAAATCTCTGTGCCAGGATGAGCTTCTCCTTGGAGGCGGATCCCCCACAGGGTTTGCCGAATGCGCCGGTAGGTTACTTGCTTGGCCAAGACTTCCTGGCCAACGTAGCAACCTTTGTCAAGGGAAACAGCTCGCCACAGGCCGGCTTCTAGGGGGTTGTAGTCTGAGGTCAGCTCTCGGTCGGCGGCGGGGCGACCCGCTTCTAGGCGGAGGACTTCCCACAGCTCAGGTGGGGCCAGCTTGGCTCCGGCTTGGAGCAAGCATTCTTCAAGAGCTGCTTTCTGGTCAATGGTGCCCCAGAGGGTAAACCCCGGCTGGGCAAGACCCGTGCCACAAGCCAGATGGACAGGGATCCCCTGGATCTCCACGGCGCAGTGCTCATTGAGCCTGGTCGGAATCTCTTCTGAGCTCACCACTTGCTCCAGGAGAGCCTGACTCTGGGATCCGAGCAATCCAAAACCAAAGGTCTGATCTGTCTCATCTTTCAACTGTGCTCCCCGCACCAAAGGCAGCATACGCCCCAAACTCTGCATCAGCAGGCTGCGCCGCTGGGGCGAAGTCCAGATCCAGCAGTCTTCTTCTCCCACGTACACCGTGGCCAGATCCAGGATGCCGGCGGTGGGGGTCACGAAAACCGTGTCGGCCCCCTGCCCTGGCTGGAGGGCCTTCAGATTTTGGGTGCTTCGGTTGTGCAGATAGTCCAAGCCTGGGGATCCCTTCATGCGCAAACGGCCCCACCCGGAGCGATCCAGAAGCAGGGATCCCGTCTGTGCAACGGGTTGGCCCTCTGTGGAAACAGCAGCTAGAAGAGACATCGCTCACCCCAGAGATGGGCTTTGGTTTTCTTCTCTACCCTAGAATAGGCTAGTTCACTCCACCGTCTGTGGCAGACCCCCGGCGTACTGAACTGTGATTGAGGTTGAAGTCCACCAACAGTTGCGGCAGCTTTTGCGGCAGTCTCCCGAAGCCCTGTGGCCCCACCAGTTGACGATGGCTCGCATGGTGGCGCGAGGGTTGCGGTTGGGTCGCAGCACCTTGATCCAGGTGCCTGCTGGGGGTCAGCACCGCCTCAGTTATCTGCTGCCGGCCCTGATGTGGCCCAACCCCACCTTGCTCTGCGCTACAGCTCCTGTGCAGGCGCAAATTTTGGGGGAAGAGATCCCCTGGCTACAGCACACCCTGCAGTTGCATAAGCCTGTCCTGCAAAAAGACCGTTGGCCGGATCCCGATTTCCAGGGGTTGCTGTTGGTGGATCCCCTGGATTGGCTGCAAGCTCGCTTGAGAAAGGGATCCTCGCAAGTGCCGACAGGGATCCCTTTGATCCTGGATGGAGCCGAAGACCTGGAAGATTGGGCCTACCAGGCGCTAACGGTGACCCTGGAAGCCAGCCATTGGCAACAGCTCCGGCAAATCTTCCCTGCCGAGGCGGAGCAGCTCTCCCAGGTTCAGGTCAATTTGTCCCTGCAGCTTTTGCGGCGGCCTCTTTCCCGCTGTCTGCTTCATGCGGATGAACAGGTTCACCTGGATGCTGTGCTGTCTTTGGTGACAGGCTACCCCGGCTGGCTGCCGGATCCCTGGGATCAAATCCGCCGGCGGCTCAGCTCTGAGGGGGATCCCGTCTCCAAATGGATTTGGTGGGCCGAAACCGACCGAGAAACCGGTCGCCTCACCCTTCACCACAGCCCGGCGGCTCTGCAGGATTGGTTGGCCCCCATTTGGGCCACACAGCCGGTGGTGATTATTGGGGAAGCGCTGGATCTGGATCGCCAGGCGGAAACCTATCGGCGACGGTTGGGCTTGCCGGATCTGACGCCGCTGCGGTTTGCCTCAGGCGAGGGTTGGCCACGTTCTGGCGGGGCGGAGCTTTCCCTTTACTTGCCGCGCCTGCCCTTGCCCAACAGCCCTCTATTTCAGGATCACCTGCTGCAAGAGCTGAAAAAGCTGATCCCTCAGGCGCAGGGCTTCGTGGTGGTGTTGGTGTCGGATCAACCTCTGCAGGCACAGGTGGGGGCGGCTTTGGCTGCCGAATTCGGCTCGCGGGTGCGGGTAAACAGCCCTTTTCCGGGCGAAAAGGGCATTTTGGTCTGCGACTGGCCCTACTGGCTGCACCACAAGGCCGGCTTGCCGCGCCCTGAGCTGATGGTGATCGCCACTTTGCCTTTCCCTTCTGTGGAAGACCCAAGGGTGGCCGGACGGGTGCAATATCTGCAACGCACCCAGCAGGACTGGTTCCGTCAGTACCTTTTGCCGGTGGCTGCTGCCCAGTTGCAACGGGCTGTTGCGCCTCTGCGGCAAAGCTCTGATTCGGGAGAAGATTCCAGCTCATCCACCCGATGGGTGGCCATTTTGGATAGCCGCATCATTGCCCGCAGCTACGGCGTCTCTCTTCTCAATGCCTTGGGGCCAACTTTGCGGGTCGAGCAGCGCAGCCAATTGTTCGTTTAGGGATCCCTGGGCCTCTTGCTCGAGTTGATGGGATGTATGGTCATTTTAAACAGGAATGAAACATTTCTGTCCCTCTGGGAGAAGGTCTGGGGGTGGCCGCGGAAGCAGCGCGGAACGCCTGGGGAGTGTCTCAATCTAGTTTGGAATGACTATATTGAGGATTTTTTGGCTTGAGCGACTGAGAGAAGGCTTGCTCAGCATAGAGGGGAGATTTGTATCCTAGAGAGCCAAAGTCAACTGAGATCCAAGCTATTCTGAGGGTGAATCACTCCTACTCACCTTCTTCTCATGATCAGTCCTGCTCTCAGCTCCGATACAGCACTGCGCACGCAAGCAGTTTGGAAGCCATTGCGGCAGGCCATTGTGGAAAGCTCGGGTTTTCGGGGATGGCTCCAGGGCCGGGAGTTGCCCACTCAGGAAGCCCGGGAGTTGCCCACTCAGGAAGCAGAGCTGGATCAACTGGTGCATAGCTACCTCGAGCAAACCTTGTCTCACCTGGCCTATTAGGATCCCCAGAGTCCCAGCCAGAGGGGCAAGGTCAGCAAGGCGGCTAAGTACCCGACGGCCAAGGCAGTTACGGTAATTTCCCGATCCAAGTCGTATTCTTCCGTGAGCACCAGGGTGGCGATGGCGGGGGGCATACCACTCTGCAGGACCAGCACCAGCTTGGCCAGAGGCGGGTAGGGGGTGAAGGCAAGGCCGATTCCCACCAAGAGCGGCACGATCACAATCTTGATCAAGAGGGCCACTCCGGCGGCAAGAAAGGATCCCCAGCGCTTCACCTGGGCCAGCCGCATCCCCAGGATCATCAAGCTGAGCGGGATCATGCTCCAGGCAAAAGCCGCCAACCCTTGAGAGAGCCAACCCGGCAGGGGTTCGCGGGTCAGCAGTAGGCCCATAGCAAAAGACCAAAGAGCAGGGGTGCGCAAAATGTGGAGGCCCACCTGCCAAGGTTGGGCATGGGAACTGCCGTGGCGGCTGGCCACCCACACGCCAAACCCGTAGGCCATGAACAGGGTGCCCAGCAGATCATAGAACAGGGCCCAGCCAAAGTAAGCCCTTCCGGCCACAGCCAGACAGATGGGATAGCCCAAATACCCGGTGTTCCCCAGGGTGGCGGTTAGGTGAAAGCTGCCCTGCTGGGCACTGCTCCAACAGTTGTGGCGCTGCCACCACAGCCAAGCGCTGGTCAAGGCAAACCCCAGCCCCACCGACAGCCAGCAGATCAGGGGAGCAACCCAGATTTGGCCCGACAGATCCACTCCCTGCATAAACCCAACAATGCTGAGGGGCACTCCCACCCAAAACATGAATCGCCCCAAGGCGTGGGGATCCAGCCAACGATTCCAGCCGCCGGGCAGCCCCTTCTGGAGTGCAAACCCCAGCAGCGTCCAGCCCAGCAAGGGAGGATAAACCTGAAAAAGGGTGTTGAGCACGCTCAAGAGGGAGAGGGAAGGGATCCCTAGGCAGGGATCCGCCGGGGTTCTTCACGCAGGGCGAAGATGCGTTGAATCACCTCCTCGACAACGCGGTCTGGGGTAGAGGCACCGGAGGTAATGCCGATTTGCACCGGCCCATCGGGTAGCCACCCTTCGGTAACTGTCGGGTCTTGGTGAAGGGGCTTGTGACGGATGCGGTTGTTGGGTTGGATGCAGTCGGGGCCATCGATGTGGAAGGAAGGCAAGCCCTTGGCCAGGGCAATTTCCTGCAAGTGGGTGGTATTCGAGGAATTAAACCCCCCGATCACCACCACCACATCCAAAGGTTGCTCCAGCAGCTCGAACATGGCGTCCTGCCGCTCTTGGGTGGCATTGCAGATGGTGTTAAAGCTCATGAAGTGGTTGTCTAACTCCTGGGGGCCATATTTGCGCAGCATGGTGGTCTCAAAGAGCTTGGCAATGGCGCGGGTCTCCCCCTCTAGCATGGTGGTTTGGTTGGCAATGCCGATCCGCTCCAGATCGCGATCCGGATCAAAACCGGGGGAAGTGGCCTTGCCGAAGCGCCGCCGAAATTCTGCCGCATCTCCGCCCTGCAAAATGTAGCGGGCGACCCATTCCGCTTCTTCCAGGTTCAGCACCACCAGATATTTTTCGGCAAAGGAGCTGGTGGCTACGGTTTCCTCGTGGTTGTACTTGCCGTGGATGACAGAGGTAAATTGGGCCGCGCGGTGCTTGTCCACTTGGTTCCACACGCGGGAAACCCAGGGGCAGGTGGTATCGACGATCTCATTGCCCTGCGACCGGAAAAACGCCATTTCCGAGGCACTCGCCCCAAAAGCAGGCCAGATCACCACATCTTGGGGCCGGATCTGAGAAAAGTCCTTCTTGCCGTCCGGGCCTTTCTCCACAAAGCGGATCCCCATCTCCTTCAGATGCTGGTTTACCAGAGGGTTGTGGATGATCTCGTTGGTGATCCACAGTTGCCGATCCGGAAAGCGTCGCCGCGCTTCATAAGCATATTCCACCGCCCGTTCCACGCCCCAGCAAAAGCCAAAGGCCCTGGCCAGGTGAATGGTAATGTCGCCCCGCTGATAGCGGTAGGACTGGGCACGGATTTGCTCCACAAGGGGGCTTTTGTAGGTGGTTTGCAGCTCCAGTTGAGCCTGATCCTTGTGTTCTTCAAATCCCTTGGCAAAGTAGGTGCTGGATCCGCGCAGGGCTTTGCGCAGGGCCCGTGGGTCTTGGGGAGAGCTATCCGGGGAAGTAGGTTGGAAATAAGCCATGGTTACGGTTGGAGATACGCACTGATCAAGCAGACGGCGAAGGGATCCTTTCTCAGCTTACGCCCAGTCTCAGTCGGCGAGCTATTTCGGCACGCTTTCCTCAGGGCCACCGACAAAATCGTCCAGCAAGTCAACGGCGGGATCGAAGCCGTTGAGCCAAAGCCAGAAAGCAGAGGGATCCCTTTGGGAATTGGCCGTCATTGGGGCGGTTGATCCTGCATTTCCAGTTGGCGCACCCGCTCTTGTAATTGGCGGGCGGTGGCAGAAAAGCTGCGCCCAGGCCAGAGGAGAGAGCCCAGCCCCACCGTCAACAGGCCCAAGCCGACAGCCGCGGCGATGAGAAATCCCAAAGGCAGCTCCACCGAGCGCCACATTAAGAAATGTACGGTCAGGGTGGTGGGGTTTTGCCCGGCCAGGACTGCCACTCCCAAAGCCAGCAGCAGTGTCAAGACCAAGTTGAACAGCAGCAACATCAGGGATCCCGTCGCAACAGTTCCATTCTGCCTTGTCTGCTAGGGGGGTGGCTCAAGCCCGCACACTCCCGTCGGGTAGGGTGGCTCCGCTGAGGTCAGCGCCGGTCAGCACTGCTCCGCCGATTTTTGCCCCGCTTAGATCGGATCCCTGCAGTTGTGCACGGGTTAGCTTGGCTTCCCAAAGGTAGGCACCGTGCAAGTTGGCTTCCCGCAAGTCGGCAAAGCTGAGATCCGCGCCGATCAAGTTGGCTTCCCAAAGATTGGCCCCGCGGAGGTTGGCCCCCATCAAGTTGGCCGAGCTGAGATCGGCGCCGCGCAAATCGGCTTCCTGCAGGTTAATGCCACTCAGCTTGCCAAAGGAGAGGTTGGCCCCTCTCAGATTCACCCCTTGCAAGTTGGAGCGCACCAAGTCCACCCCCACCAGGTTGGATTCTTGAAAGTTGCGCTCGCCAGAGGCATATTCTGTCAGCAGCTCGTCAGCAGTTGTCACTCGGGGCATGGCCGGATACTGCCATCCGTGCGTTAAGCTTAACAATTTCTGGCTGCTCAACGGGGTACTGATGACCGCTCCGAAAGACCTACGAAACGCTAACAAACACTTCCAGAGTGTTCAGTGCCTGTCGCGTCTCTGCTTTCTTCCTGCTTCCACGACTCGTGACTGGTAGTAAGCTTCAGGCTTACCACCCCGCCAGAGGAATCTCCACAGGCGTCTCTTTCCCCAGAGCTTGGGGTAGTTGAGCGCTTTAAGTAGCACTCAAAATACCACCGCACCAGGTTCAGCGCTGCATTGCGGTCGCGGTCTATCCCCAGACCACAACACGGGCAGCGAAATACCCGCTCGCTGAGTGGCATCTTCTGTTTGTGGCCACACCGTGAACACAGTTGGCTGGACGGATAAAACTTATCCGCCACCACCACCTGACAGCCGTAGAGCCGGGCCTTGTACTCTAGCTGTCGCCGTTCGCGATAGCGGGACGGAGTCCTCAGCTCGTAGAACCCACAGTCTGACAGGGATCCCGCCAGTTTGCGGTTCTGGAGCAGGTTCCTCACCTGCAAGTCCTCTATCACCACCACTCGGTATCTCTTGGCCAGGTAAGTCGTCAGCTTGTGCAGATTGTCTTGCCGATCGCGTAAGCGGGACGGAGTCCTTATGTCTGCCACCCGCTTGTGAGCTTTGCCCAACTGCACCACCGCCTTCTTGCGGTTGGCAGAGCCTTTCTGCTTACGGCTCAGCCGCCGTTGCAGCCTGACCAAACGCCGCTGGGCCTTGCGGTAGGGCTTGGGATTGGGAAACACTTCCCCGCCGGAGCAGGTGGCCAGGTGATGGATACCCAAATCCACTCCCACCACCTCTCCGGTCTTCTCCACCTGGGGTGTTGGAGCTTCGTACTTGAAGGAGATGTACCAATGTCCGGCTGATACATTTACGCTGAACACTGCTGAACATCACTGTTCAACTATGCAGCGATAGCATTCTGTTTGTTTCCAACCAGAATGGCGGTATCCCGCAAAGCTTTGAGTAGAATACCCAAAGCGCAGTTTCCGTGTCGTCTTACTACCAATTTTCTGCTTTGCTTTGGCTACCATGTTGGCAGACTCGAAAGTAAACAGAAAGATCAACTGGTAGTAATCCGTACTGAACATATTATACATTATTTTCAGTATAGTTGAGCTTATTATTGACTAGAGTCATGCTCTCAAGCTAACAACCACGTTCTTGGGTGTGGTCACCGGGAGCAGCTCTGCGCAGCGCAGCCAACCGAAGATAGGTACCTTGATGCGGTTGCCAGAAGTGCGAATACTCCCTTCCAGGTAAAAGCTGTCTCGCACTCCCTTGCGTTTGAAGCGGGGAAACTTCCCCAACCCACCCCGCCAGCGCTTAAGGGCTTGCTCCAAGTTGCGTAATGCCTGCTGAGGGGCGCATTTGGAGACCTGGTAGTACCAGCGATGTTCTTTCTTCGCCTCGGCCAATAGGCGCTTGTGCAGGTCAATGGCGGTGGGAAGTTTTTGCTGGTTCTCCAGGGCTTGCCGACAGACTTCTAAGCCCCAGTTATAGGCGTGGCGGGCTACCCCAGCGTGTTGGGCGGCTAGAGTTGTTTGCTTGCGGTTAAGAATGAGTTGCGTCCGAAAACCCAGTAATATGCCCGCCACACCGCAAAGCGTCCATGAGTTCCGTGAAGCTTTCGGCTTGGCGCTCACAAGCCCCCTTTAGCTTTAGGTAACTCATGTTGACTACTGTAAGCTTTTCGGCCTGCTGTTGTCAGCCTCTGGTTTTGTCTGCTGGTTTTGCTGGGGTTGGGGGGGTGGGGACGGCCAGCAGGGATCCCCTGCCACGGGTTGGATGTGCAACTCCAGGTAGCCGGTGGCCGGATCCGGTTGACGGGAGAAGCGATACTCCGGGCTGTCGGCGAGGACAATTTCGGCGGTGGTGTAGATGAGGCAGCCGGGGCGCAGGTGTCCCCCCCAGGTTTGGCCTCGGGCATCGGCAACGGTGAGATGGAGATGGACTCCGTCAGGGCACAGGGATCCACTCAGGGCCAGGATCTCCAGGCGTTCCGACAGCAGGTGATCCCCCATTTGGTCGGCCAGGCGCAGGATGGCTTGGCTGAGGCTGCCGACAGCGCTGAGGACAAACCCCGCTTGCAAGGGCTGCTGCCGGGCCAATCGCTCTAGTTCCTGCTTGAGATCTTGGCCGGGGAAGAGGCGCAAGGGATAAATCTTGAGGGATCCCGGTGGCATGGGCTGGGGCTCCTGGGGGCGGGAAGAGCGGATCCCAAGTCGCCAGCCGGGCTTGACCACCGGGCGGGAGCGAGCGATCACCAAGCAGTCATCCGGCAGGGGGTAGCGGGCAGGAATGGTGGAGCCGGCAGCAATGGTGACATTGGATCCCACCTGCAAAGGAGCCACCAGAACCGAGTTGGCGCCTGTTTTGCTGCGATCCCCAATTTCGGTAGAGTGCTTTTGCTGGCCGTCGTAGTTGGCGATGATGGTGCCCGCGCCGATGTTGACCTGGGATCCCAGCTTGGCATCTCCCAGGTAGGCCAAGTGGGCGGCATTGCTGTGGGATCCGATCTGGGTATTTTTGGTTTCCACAAAGTTGCCGATGCGGCAGTGATCCCCAATCTGGCTGTGGGGGCGCACGTGGGCGTAGGGGCCTATCCAGACGTGGTTGCCGATGCGGCTGTGGCTGACCACCGAGTAGAGAATGTGACACCCAGATCCAATCTCGCTGGACTCGATCCAACTGCCCGGCCCCAGGCGGGTTCCCGGCCCAATGCGGCACACCCCTCGCAGATGGGTTTGGGGCTCGATCACCACATCGGGGGCCAATTCCACCGTTTCCTCGAGGCTGCTGCTGTCGGGATCCACAAAGGTGACCCCGGCTTCCATCCAGGCTTCCTTGAGGCGATCCTGCAAAATCTGGTACGCCTGGGCCAGTTGGCGGCGGTCGTTGATGCCCACAATTTCTTGCGGATCGGCAACATCCAGAGCGATGGCTTTGCCCACCCGCTTGACGGCATCTGTTAGGTAGTACTCCTGCTGTGCGTTGTTGCTGTTGAGATGGGGCAAAACCTGGGCCAGAGCCGGCCAGTGGAAACAATACACCCCACTGTTGATGCGGCGATTTTGCCGTTGGGCCGGGGTGCAGTCTCGCTCTTCCACCAGTTCCAGCACCCGCTGTTGGGCATCGCAAAATACCCGCCCATAGCCATAGGGATCCGCCACCTGAGCCGAGAGCAAGGTTACCTCTGGGTTCATCTGGCGGTGGCGCTCCACCAGAGCTTGCAGGGTTTCTGCCCGCAGCAGGGGCACATCCCCGTTGATCACCAGCAGATCCCCCTGAAAACCGCCCAGGACGGGCAACAGCTGTTGAACGGCGTGTCCGGTGCCCAATTGCTGGGCCTGCTCCACAAATTCAACCGGGTACTCCCGCAGGGCTTGGCGCACCTGCTCCTGTTCATAACCCACAATCACCAGACAGCGGTGGGGCTTTAACGTCAGCACCGTGCGCAGCAGCCGCTCGATCAAAGACAGAGATCCCAGCTTGTGCAGCACCTTGGGCAGCCGTGATCGCATCCGGGTACCTTTGCCCGCTGCCAAGATCGCTACCGATAGCTCCCGCTCTGCCATGTTCCTTCCCCGAACCGCCCCCATCAAGTATAGGCGGCGGGATGCTGCTCAAAAATCTTCTGAGGTTGGATCCAAGTTCCTGAGCCCTGTGCGGCCAAAACTGAGCTAGCTTAATGGCACATCTAGCTGGTGCAGTCTATGGCCGAGAGCAGGGGCCCTGATATGCCCCCGCAGGAACGTCGGCGGTTGGTCCGAGAGGTGGCCGGTTGGCTGGCGATGCTGGGGGTGCTGATCCCAGGGTTGCAGCGCTTCTATATGGGGCACCAACGCTGGGGCTGGGGCTACTTGGTGGCGGGGCTGATGGTGTTCGTTCCTTCCATCCCGCTGCAGATCCTCAGCTACGGGGTACGCGCCCTTTGTTTGCTGGAAGGGCTGTGGATCCTGACCATGAGCAATGCCGATTTCGATTTTCGATTCAACCGAGAGTTGATCGAGCTGGAATGGACCAGTGTGGAAGGGCGAGAAGCCCGGGATCCCGAACAGCAGTTGGAAAGCCTGTTGAAACAGGGCTTGATCACCCGCGCTGAATATGAGGAGCGCCGCCGGCAAATCCGCAAGATCTCCTGACCCAAGCATCAATCACCAAATCAGGCTTCTGCCCGGCTGGCCAGCCCGGTAGATAATGGTTCTGGTGTTGGTTTTCCCGGCAATAGCTCCTGCCCGAGCTGGGCTCCTTCCTCTCCCCTGTTATCTTGCACCGTCCTTTTGCCTTATGTTGCCAAGCCTTCCTCTCGCAGCTATCCCCCTGTTCTCTATTGCGGCAGCCATGCTCTTGGTCTATCTGCCCATGGGGGTGGTGGGCTATGCCCGTGCCCGCGTTGGCTACGACCTGCATGCTCCTCGGGCTATGTTTGATAGGCTACCTCCCTACGGGCAACGGGCCACCTGGGCCCACGCCAACGGGTTTGAGACCTTTGGGATGTTTGCGGCAGCAGCGTTGATCGCCTACATCACCGGCCCTCACTCGGATCCCTGGTATTTTGGCCTCAGCGGAGATGAAGGGGTAGCTGTGCTGTGTGGGGTGTTTCTGCTGGCGCGGCTGCTCTACAACTTTTTCTACATTGCCGATATTCCCATTGGGCGATCCCTCTCCTTCTTGGCGGGATCCCTGGCCACGTTGGGCCTGTTGCTGATTAGCCTGCTGCCTTTTCTCGGCACCGGCCTGGCCTAATCTGGCGAGAGAAACTCCCCCGTCATTTGTTGAGCCTGCCGGTACCCTGGCCCAACCTGCGATACTGGAAAAGGACTTCGTCCTGCTGTCGCCAACGGCGTCCTCTGGGTGCCTCTCTTTTGTCCCACGGCCCACTACGCAACGGTCAGCCATGTACACTCTGGAACTGCTCCTGAAAGGGAACCCTGCCCCCATCGTTGTCCACCAAAAAGAGGAAGAAGCGGCCAACCGGGCCTACCAAAGCATCGTCAATGCTCTGCAGAGTGGATCCCCTCAGAGTTTGGAGCTGACCTGCGACCGCACCGGCAAAAAGGTGTTTCTGCTCACCGGTGAGTTGTGTGGCGTGCAAATGACTTCTAAGTCGAGCAGCGCCAGCCCCATGGGAACCCGTCCCGGTTTTTTGGCCCAGTTGCAAAGCTGAGGACAGCCCTTTTCTCTCTGCCGCTAAGGGATCCCCATGTCTGAGGTGGCCATTCGGGTGGAGAGCCTAACCTTTGCTTGGCCGGAACGTCCGCCGGTTTTGCAGGCGTGCAGTTTTGTCATTCCCAAGGGCCAGTTGTGGATGGTCTTGGGGCCCAATGGCAGCGGCAAGTCCACTTTGTTGCAACTGTTGTCCGGATCCCTGACCCATCCCCAGCCCCTTTCGGGCCACCTGGAGATTCGCGGTCGGCTGGGCTATGTGTTTCAAAACCCGGATCACCAACTGTTCATGCCCACGGTGGGAGCCGATGTGGCCTTTGGCTTGGGAGCAGAGGCTCTGACCTTGGCGGAAATTCACCAGCGGGTGGAAACAGCCTTGGAGCAAGTCGGATTAAAGCACCTGATCCGTCGGCCCATCCACGGCCTCAGCGGCGGACAGAAGCAACGAGTGGCAGTGGCAGGGGCTTTGGCCCGGCGCAGCGAGGTGCTGCTTTTGGACGAGCCGACAGCCCTGTTGGATCCCGACAGCCAGGCGGATTTGCTGCGGTGCATCCGGCAACTGGTGGATCAAGAAGGCATCACCGCCCTCTGGGTAACCCATCGGCTGGCGGAACTGGAATGGGCAGATGGGGCGATTTTGCTCTCGGAAGGTCAAGTGCGTCAACAGGGATCCCCAGAGCAGGTGCGGCAACGGATTGAACAACTGTTTGGGGCCTGAGGGATCCCTGCGCATCCTGATCCCAAAGAGATCGCGAAAGCGCAGCTGCACCCCCCTGCCGTCACTGTTTAGAATGGGTAATGTATCCGGTTGATCAATTCGGTTGGCACAAGGTCATTATCCTGAACTTATTCCCCGTCTGGATCGGCTGGTTTCTACTTGTTGATCCGGGATTACGCTGGATCCCTGCAGATTTGCGTCAGCCGGTTACATCAGCGGGCCACCGGCCCCATCTAGTCTAAAGGAGCTTGAGAACATGGGACTGTCTGAAGTGATCGCCAAAGAGCTGGAAAATGCTCGCAACGTCTGCTCTGAGTACGGCGAAGGGGATCCCCACTGCCGTGCGGCCTGGGACGCAGTTGAAGAAGTGCTGGCAGCTCGCAGCCACCAGCCGAGGACTCCCAGCAGCCTAGAGCAGCACTGCGCCGAAAACCCAGATGCTGTTGAATGCCGGGTCTACGATACCTGATTCTCGGGAACCCCACAGAGTGGATGCTCTCTGTCGATTCCGTAGCGATCGACAGGGTTTCCTACTGGGGATCTCCGACAAAATCCAGCGGCCTGCCGGATCCCTGCCGGTAGGCTTTGCTTTCTTGGACTGGAAGGCTTGACTGGGTGCGGTTTCAGGCGCGACGTACAGAGCGCTTTCTTTTTAGGGTCATTTTGATTCAAACCAGGACACTGCACCCGCACTTAAAACGTTAGATGCACAGGGCCAGAAGGCTTTTCCCAGTACCTCGGTCGCCTTGTCCCAACCTGAAACGACTATGAAATTGTGACCTGCATCATTGCCATCCATCAAAACCAGGACAGGGATTCATCAAACTTATGGCTTGTGGGATCCCCAGTGCCGGTGGAGAGCGTTTTTCACGAAGAAAGCCTCTGAGCAGAATCAGCCCGCAGCCATTGCCTCACCCACAAGGCGAAAGCTATTCCCAGCAGCACCAGTTGGGGGAGCAGCGTCTGCCAAGTGGGATATATGCCCAGCCAGCGCAGCTTTGGGATCCCAACAAGAGGAGTGATGGGCAGCCAGTCCGCCACCTGTAGAGCGTGCAAGCCACTG
Organism: Thermostichus sp. MS-CIW-38; assembly: GCF_054058415.1. Classification (NCBI taxonomy): domain Bacteria; kingdom Bacillati; phylum Cyanobacteriota; class Cyanophyceae; order Thermostichales; family Thermostichaceae; genus Thermostichus; species Thermostichus sp. MS-CIW-38. The sequence continues at coordinate 65,724 of NZ_JBSSAH010000007.1, forward strand.
CCCAAAAACTTAAAGCCCAAGTAGAAAATCAGCAGACTTAGACCCCGGAAAAAAACTCCCAGCGGCAATTTCAGCCCCACCTGCAGCAGCAAGATCGCCAGTGCCACCAACACCAGGGATCCCAGGCCGATCCCCGCCCAAAAATCTTTTGCCGAGAGGGAAGGGGCCAACCCCACATAAAACAGCACCGTTTCCGCCCCCTCGCGAAACACCGCCACAAAGGCCAGAAAAGCCAAGGAAAAAACCTGACCCGTGGCCAGTGCCGCCTGCGCCTGTTCCCGCACAAAGGTTTGCCAAGAAGCCACTGCAGCCCGGCGGTGCAACCAAAGGCTGACCGAGAACAACAAACCTGCTGCCACCAGCCCGGTGATCCCTTCCAGCACCTCTTGTCGCGTGTGGGTGAGCATCTGCTGGAAAAACAGCTTCACCAGCAGACCGAGCATCACCGCTGCCAGCAAGCCCGCGGATCCCCCTATCCACACCCAGCGCTTCTGAGCCGATTGCCCGCTCTTGCTCATAAGGGCCAGCAGTGCCACCAGCACCAAGAGAGCTTCCAGGCCCTCCCGCAGCAGAATCGAAGCAGCATCCAGGAACGTGTAGTCCGACATAGGCTCACCCAGACAGGCGGCTCAGTTTTAGCTGGAGCCAAGAGGATTTCTAAGTGGTGGCTGGGATGAACTTGAGGGCAGCAGAATTGATGCAGTAGCGCAAACCCGTGGGTGGGGGGCCATCCCGAAACACATGCCCCAGATGCCCACCGCAGTTAGAGCAGTGGACTTCCGTGCGGGGCACAAACAATTTCCAGTCCGTCTTGGTGCCGATCACATGGGGAGCAATCGGCTCCCAAAAGCTGGGCCAACCGGTGCCACTGTCGTACTTGGCCGCTGAGGAAAACAGCTCCTGCCCACAGCCGGCACAGACATAGATACCTGGGGCCTTGTTGTCGTAGTAAGCGTTGCGGAAGGGGGGCTCAGTGCCCTCTTGGCGCAGCACATAGTATTGCTCTTCGGTGAGCAGTTGCCGCCACTCGGCGTCGGTTTTGGTGAAGGGATAAGTCTGTTGGGCCATTGCTCTTTGCTCTCCTGCTAAGCTGAGTGGTGCTGTAATCAACCCGGCCACCGCCAAGGTCAACAGCTCGCGTCGTCGCATGATGAGGTTCATCTGTTGTCGCTGTGTAAGTGGCGGGGAGGCCATCCCTACTAGGGGGATCCATCCGCCTTTGTCCGCCACCTGTGGGTTGAGACCTGCAAGCAGGTTACCCGTATCTTAACCCTTCTTTACGCTCCCTTCTGCAAAACAGGGAGATAGCCAGTATTCTATGGGTTCCATTGGCAGCTTCTATCCCCAGCTTCAGGCGCCATCCCGTTACAATGAGCGCAGGTGGGCTGCTTGTCCAACCCTAGACGAGTCATGGAGTTCTTCCTATGCTGCTGGTCGGCTCAGGTGCAAAGTTTGTGCAGCAACTGGAGCAATCTGGGGCTTTGGCCATCTTTGTAACCCCAGAGGGGGGATCCGAAGGGCACTACCTGCGGCGGCTGCGCGGAGCCGGGTATGAGGTGGTCACCCTCTCCAGTAAGGGAATCGGGGATCTGGCCAGCTATTTGACGCGCATTCATGGGGTACGGCCTGCCACGCTGGGCAAATCGGAGCGGCGCACCTATTTCTTTCCCGCGTTGATCGAGCAGTATCGGGCCACCTTGCCCCCAAAAGCTAAGGGGTTGGTGTTCTGGTTTTACGAAGGGCATGTGTTCAGCCAACAGGAACTCTCCTACCTGGTGAAGCTGAGTCGGGAAGACAAGGGAGTGAAGTTTGTGGTGGAACTGGGCCGAGAACGGTCAATTCGTTGGCAACCTCTGCAGAGCGCCTGAGCCTCTCTTCAGGATCCTCGAAATTTCTTTGCTACCATCTCAAATAGATGGCCTGCGGCTCAGATTCCCATCCTGCTAGCGGCTTCTTGTGCCTGTGACCTTGCCAACCGCCTCGCTGCAACAGGGTACCTGGTTTAAGCTGATCTGCGGCGCAAGTTTCCACCACTTGCCCTCGGTTCGGGAGCTGGCTTTCCTTTACACGCTGGCCGGGGCAGATTGCATTGATGTTGCTGCCGATCCGGCCATAGTGCGGGCCGCTCAAGAAGGGATCCAACGGGCACAAGCCGAAGATCCCCAGGCGGGGTTCCCTTGGTTGATGGTCAGCGTCAATGACGGCGAAGACGTCCATTTCCGCAAGGCGGTGCTGACGGCTCCCGTCTGTCCTGCCGACTGTCCTCAGCCTTGTTTGGCAGTCTGTCCTCCCCATGCCTTGACACAGGCAGCCCTTCCTGCTCAAGTCCACATCCAGACAGAGCTGTGCTACGGCTGTGGGCGCTGTGAGCCGGTTTGCCCCCACCGGCGCATTGCCACCTTCGGCTACCAGGTCGCTTTGTCAGAAGTTTTGCCGCCTTTGGTCGAGCTGGGCATTCAAGCGGTGGAGATTCACACCTGCATTGGTCGCCAGAGGTCATTCGAGCAATTGTGGGGATCCCTGAAGCCCTGGCTACCTCAGCTCCAGGCAATCTCAATTAGCTTTAACGATGGCCCGGGCCTAGAGGCTTACTTGAGGGATTTGCTGGCTCTTATGGATCCCTTGCCGGAAGTGTTGATCTGGCAGGTGGATGGCCGGCCTATGAGTGGCGATATTGGAGCTGGCACCGGCAAAGCTGCCCTAAAGTTGGCCGAGAAGGTGCTGAACATGGGCCTGCCCGGCTATGTGCAATTGGCAGGAGGAACCAACGCCCAAACGGTGCCGCTGTTGGATCCCCGGTGGCCGGTGGCGGGGGTGGCCTTCGGCAGCTATGCGCGACAGTTGGTGTCAGCCTATCTGGAAGAGCCAGCTCACAGCTCATCGGAGTCAGGATGGAATCCTGGATTGGTGGCAGGGATCCCGTTGGCAAAGCAGTTGGTGCAGCAAGTAAAGCGGCGATCCGTTGCTTTTAGGCAAACCTGTTTTTCCTGCGTTTAACGACGTTGCTCAGCCATGAGTTTCCCCGTACAGCCCTCAACCCCAAGTCCGTCGATGGATCCGGAAAGTGCTCCGCACCGCTTACGTGAACGTACCGGCTTTCCCGGCCAGGTTCAATACAGCGACGACCTGAGCAAGCTTTTGGATATCCTGCCGGCTCCAATTCGCGAGCGCCTAGAACAGCATCCTCACCTGGATCGATTGGTGGAGGTGGTGCTGGATTTGGGCCGCCGTCCCGAAGCCCGCTTCCCCGGCTTTGCCGATTACCTCTCCGAGGACGTGATCACCCGGGCCGACTTGGATCAGGTGATCAGCCGGGTTGGAGAGTTCAGCAGTGACAACCGCGCAGGCATTGCCTCTACCCTGCACCGGATCAGTGCCATTCGCAACCGCCAAGGCACAATCATTGGCCTTACCTGTCGGGTGGGTCGCTGCGTTATCGGCGTGATCAGCATGATCCGCGACTTGGTGGAACAGGGGCGCTCCATGCTGTTGCTGGGCCGACCAGGGGTGGGCAAAACCACGGCCTTGCGGGAGATTGCCCGTGTGCTGGCGGATGAGCTGGGCAAACGAGTGGTTATTATCGACACTTCCAACGAGATTGCCGGCGATGGCGATGTGCCCCACCCGGGCATTGGCCGGGCCAGACGGATGCAGGTGGCCAGCCCAGAGCTGCAGCACAAGGTGATGATTGAGGCAGTGGAAAACCACATGCCCGAAGTGGTAGTTATCGACGAGATCGGCACTGAACTGGAAGCTTTGGCCTCTCGTACCATTGCCGAGCGGGGGGTACAACTGGTGGCCACCGCCCATGGCAACCGCATCGACAACCTGATCAAAAATCCCACCCTCTCCGACTTGGTAGGCGGGATCCAATCCGTCACCCTGGGAGATGAAGAGGCGCGGCGGCGCGGCTCTCAAAAGAGTGTGTTGGAGCGCAAAGCTCCCCCTACGTTTGAGATTGCCATAGAGATGCTGGAGCGATCCCGCTGGGTCATCCACGAAGATGTGGCCGCCACTGTGGATCGTCTCTTGCGCAACCGCGAGCCGCTGACCCAAACCCGCAGTTTAGACGAACGCGGCCAGGTGGTGATAGTCACGAATGAGCGCCCGGCCCTATCTGGCCCCCAATGGCCCCCCGCCGGCAGCACAATCTCCGCAGCACGGGAGCGGGGAGGATGGCAACGCTCTGGACGGATGGAAGCTCTGCCTTCAGAGCCGCTTGAAAGTCGCTCGCAGCAGCAAGGAGAATCGGGTTTGCTCCTGGAGAGGCGAGAGGACTCCGTCCCGCTAACGCCAGCGGGATCCCGTCCTGCCCCTCAGGTGGTGGCCGAATCCAAAGCGGAATCCGGCTCTGACGAAGAAGAAGATTTGGACTGGGAGGGATCCGCCCTAGCCCCGACAGGACGGCAGCAGAATCCGGATGGGCCGCTGATGATCTACCCCTACGGAGTGAGCCGCTTCTACCTGGAGCAGGTGATCCAAACCCTGAAACTGCCGGCGGATGTCACCAAAGACCTGGATGGGGCGGACATTGTCTTGGCCTTGCGATCCCAGGTGCGCAGCCGTTCCAAGATCCAGCAGATGGCCCACTCCCGCCAGATCCCGATTCACACCGTTAAGGCCAATACTCTGATTGCCCTGGCCCGCGCCCTGCGCCACATCCTCAACATCGAAAGCGAAGATGGATCCGATTCCGACCTGGAGCTGTTCATTCGCGCCAGCTCAGGCGATGAAACCGAAGCTCTGGAAGAAGCCCGCCTGGCGGTGGAGCAAATTGTCATTCCCAAGTCTCAGCCGGTGGAACTTTTGCCCCGTTCGCCTCTGATCCGCAAGCTCCAACACCAGTTGGTGGAACATTACCACCTGCGGGCCCAAAGCTTTGGCGAAGAGCCCAACCGCCGCTTGCGCATCTATCCCAACTAGCCCCACACGATAGCGCAGCCAATAGTCCAGCTCTAGAGAACCTCTATCCATTGAGCCGTCGTGGTTAGAGAGGAAGGACTCCGTCTCGCTTCTGTGAACGGGATCCTGGGCTAAGATTTGGCTACGCCAAGTGCGGTTCCCGCTGTTGCGACAGCGTTGCAGTTGTCGGCCCAGTGTCGTAGGTACAGCAGCAGGGTGCCCTGGGCATAGCACCATTTATTGCTATAGGGATAGCTAATGACTGCTACAGAAGTACGCTGGACCACTCGGGATATCGAGGCTCTTCCAGAGAATGAATGGATCCGCTACGAGATCATCGACGGAGAACTGCTGGTGACTCGCTCTCCTCATCACAAACATCAGCACATTATCGGGTGTTTGTTCTCCGCACTGCATCGGTGGTCGCTAGAAACAGGATTGGGAGAACCCTCAATCATGCCAGGGATCCTCTTTTCCGAATTTGATAATGTGTCTCCCGATGTTGTTTGGGTTAGTTATGAGCGGCTATCACAGATTCAAGATGAAGCAGGACATTTTCGGGGTGCCCCTGAGCTGGTGGTTGAAGTCCTATCACCTGGAAAAGTTCATAAGGATCGAGACCGCTTGGCAAAACGGAAACTCTACTCTGTGCATGGGGTGCAAGAGTACTGGATCGTCGATCGGCTGGCTCAGAGAGTAGGGGTGTATCGCAGACAACAGGCCCAGTTGGTCTTGGTAGAAACGCTGTTGGCTCAGGATGCGTTGTCTTCTCCCCTGTTGCCCGGCTTTGCCTGCGCGGTTGCTGAGCTGTTTACCTCTCGATCCTAAGCTCCAGCAGTGCAAGAGCCCATCCCCGGTACTCAAGCAACGAAGAGGGCTACTGCGTACTCTAGCCGGAAAAAGTGCGGCTTGGCCCTGGCCGAAACTGTTCCGGTGTAACAAAATGTTAAGGGCAGCATTTGTACGGGGATCCCTTCTGAAGGGGCCGGTCTTTTGCTGGCTCATGACCTACATTTCGCACACCTCCAAGGACACATAGCCATGTACAACAATCGTCGTGGTTTTCTTCGCTGGCTGGCTCTCGGTTTTGGCTCGTTGGTGGGTTGGTTACCTGGGTTTACCCGGCGCCGTTTTGCCCTGGCCCAGGGAACTGCTTCTGGCTCTAAGGCTTCTGAGCCGGAGTTTGTGAAAGTTGCCACTCTGGCCGATCTCAAAGATGGCCCCTTCAAGGTGGAAAACGCCTTTGGGAAAAACACCGCCACCCTCTGGCTGGTCGGGGATCCGCAAAAAGAAGATTCTCTGCTGGCTTTGGATGCCGCCTGTCCCCATGCGGGGTGTGATGTGAACTGGCGGGGGGAGAACTTTGTCTGCCCCTGTCATGGCTCGGCTTTTGCTGCCGATGGCAGCCGTACCCGTGGCCCGGCCAAGGCAGACCTGGCCATCTACAAGGTCAAGGTGGAGAAGGGAGAAATTTTTGTAGCCAAAGCCTCATAAAGTTCTGGGCAGGCTGTGGGCTTTGAGGCCAGGCAAAAGGAGTCGGGTATCCGGATTGAGAAGACAATGGGCTGAGCTACCGAGGCTCTCCCTATGGCTCGTCCCTACCGCTATCTGTTCCTCTCCACCCCTGTTGGACCTCTGGGATCCGGGGCCGGTGGTGGTGTGGAGCTCAATCTTGCCAACCTGACGCGTGTCTTACTCCAGATGGGATCCCAAGTGCGGGTGTTGGCCCCTGTGGGATCCCGAATGGCGGAGTTGCCGGAGGAGGTGATCGAGCCGGTGGCGGGCCTTCCCCCGGCCTATGCGCAAACCCAGCGCCGCGATCAGCCGGTTCTGATCCACACCCCCTCTCTGCTGGCCAACCTGTGGCAGCGGGCTGCCCACCTGCAAGATCAGTTCGATCTAATCGTGAACTGGAGCTACGATTGGCTCTCGTTTTATTTGACGGATTTTTTCCGCACCCCGGTGGCCCACATCGTCAGCATGGGATCCCTCAGCGATGCCGTCGATCAGGCTCTAGAGCACATTGCCCATCGCTACCCTGGTCGGCTGGCGGTGCATTCGCGGGCGCAAGCCCAGACCTTTGCCTTTGCCCGAGCCGAGATGGCGGCAGGTCGGGATCCCTTTGTCTATCTGCCCTGCGGGGTGGATCTGCGCCTCTACGACTTTGTGCCCCAAGGGAATGGATCCCTGTGTTGGATTGGGCGCATTGCCTCCGAAAAGGGCCTGGAAGACTGTGCTGCCCTAGCCGAGAAGACGGGAAGGCCGGTGGTGATCCTAGGCCACCTGCAAGAGCCAGGCTACTGGCAGCAGATCCAAGAGCAGTACCCGCATGCCCAATTGGATTACCGAGGGTTTTTGCCCACCCCGCAAATGCAGCGGATCTTGGGGCAATGCTCAGCCTTGATCATGACCCCCAAGTGGGTGGAGGCCTTTGGCTTGGTGGCGGTGGAAGCTTTGGCCTGTGGCGTGCCGGTGATTACCTACCGCCGGGGTGGGCCCGCGGAAATTGTCAGCGATGGAGAAACCGGCTGGATCGTCGAGCCGGACAACGTGGCAGCTTTGGCAGAGGCTGTAGAGCGCCTAGATCACATCGACAGGAGCCGCTGTCGGCAACGGGCAGAAGAGCACTATTCCCTGGGCGCGATGGCAGAGCAGTTTCTGGCCTGGAGCAGGCAGATTGGCCGGGATCCCACCTGGGCAGCCCGCGAGGGAGGAGACAGGCAGTGGTACTATTAACTTACTTAATTCTGGCGAACTGTGTCAGACACGCAGCCCAACAACGGGAACGTTTTGACTTACGACGGGGAAACCATCATGACGACTGGGAAAGGATCTGTTGCGCTGGTGCGATCAGAGGTTCGTCGGCGGTCACAGGTTCTGGGAACGCAGGTGATCAGCCAGGGCAACGCAGCCCGGCTTGGGGTAGTCAGCGAAGTTTGGGCGGATCTGGAAGCCAAGCAGGTTCTGGTGCTGGGGGTGCTGGAAAAAGCCCTTGCCGGATCCCCCCGTTTGATGGAGCTGCGGCAAGTAACAGCGTTGGGTCAGGATGCAGTTCTTGTCCCCAGCGAAGAAGTTTTCGATAACTTGGACGATAACTTGGATTTGGAGGGCCTGAGTCGCGTGGTTGGCAGCGAGGTGGTAACCGAAGAAGGGATCCGCCTTGGCAAAGTTAAAGATTTTGAGTTCAACTCCGTCTCCGGCATCATCACGGGCTTGGTGCTCTCCAACCTTGGCCTCACCTTTTTACCCGGCTTTATCCTCAGCACCTATCTGCTCTCCACCGATGAGATTGTCTCTGTGGGCGGGGATCGCCTTATTGTTGCCGATGGCGCTGAGACCCGCCTAACCCAACTGGCCAAGGGGATTTTGGAAACCCTGGGAATCGGTAAGCCCCCTTGGGAAGCCGGAGTTAGCCCGGCTCCTGCCCTGCCCAGTGCTGTCGAGAGTCCCGCCGTTGAGGAGGATTACGAAGAAGAATACGACGAGGAATACGAGGCCGAAGAAGAAGACGTTTACGCAGAAGAAGAGCCTGAACCTGAGCCGCAGCCTGTGCGTCCACGCCCGCCTGAGCCCGCACCCGCCCCCGAACAACCGGCTTGGGAACAGGAGTATGCCAAAGAAGAGGCCCCTCCTTCTGAGCCTGCCCCTCCTCCTTCCAGCTCCACTCCTGTGGATGGTGATCCCTGGGAAGATAAGGCCGGGGAGCCCACTTGAGTTGCCGGGCTTGTATCAACTCCCCTCTGCGCTCGGGATGGTCACGTCAACCGAGAGCACGGCCCTTACCCCTGGCGCTAGGGCTGCTTCTTGCGCCAATCTTCCACTTTTTTCTGCCAAGGGGCAAAGGGATCCCCTGTCCGTCATCCCGGTAGAGCAGGATCGGCTTCGGCCAAGAAGCGCAAAGCCACCGACAAAAAGGTCTGCGGCGCTTCAATGTGCGGAAAAGCAGCCCCTGGCAACCGGTATATCGGCACCTCCGGGCGCAAAGCGCGATACCGCTCTGCCTGTTCTGGGCCGGTGAGGCGGTTCTGTTCTCCCCAGACCAGAACCATGGGCTTGGTCACCACGCGAAAGTCGTCTTCGATGGGCAAGTTGAGCTTGCCGGTGAGAAAAGAACGGGGGGCAAATTGAGCCCCCGCTTGGTGAGCTGCCTGGTAATAGTAGTCCACCACCCCATCATCCAGGGCGTAGCTGGGGGAGCATGACTCTAGTCAATAATAAGCTCAACTATACTGAAAATAATGTATAATATGTTCAGTACGGATTACTACCAGTTGATCTTTCTGTTTACTTTCGAGTCTGCCAACATGGTAGCCAAAGCAAAGCAGAAAATTGGTAGTAAGACGACACGGAAACTGCGCTTTGGGTATTCTACTCAAAGCTTTGCGGGATACCGCCATTCTGTTTGGAAACAAACAGAATGCTATCGCTGCATAGTTGAACAGTGATGTTCAGCAGTGTTCAGCGTAAATGTATCAGAACAAGCTCTGCTCTGTAAACAAGCGTACACTCCAGGGGGCGGTGATGCCGTTGTAGAAGGCCAACCCCAAAACGGGCAGGCTGAGGAATCCATAGGCAATCTGGGCCAAAGGGATCCCGAGGGCATCGGGGATGAGGCTGTTGTCTCCCAGAGGGGCGATGAGCAGCAGCTTCTGCCAATGGTGGGGCTGTAGGCGGGCCGAGCGCAGCACAAACCCTGCCGAGAGGGAATTGGCAATGACGTGACACGGTCGCCCGATCACCTGCTGGACAAAATCCCCGATCATCTCGGCATAGAGGCTGCCGGTGTACTCCAAATCTGGACGTTCTGAGTTGCCCCACCCCAACAAATCCAGAGCATAGACTTGATAGTGCTGCCCCAGCTCCGCCATAATGGCACGAAACTCATAGCTGGAGGAGCCTGCCCCAATGCCGTGCAACAACAACAACGGCTGGCCGGATCCCATGACCTTGTAAAACAGGCGATGGCCGCGCCAGAAGTGATGCCTTTCCTCTCCCGGCAGCAGGCTCTGCAGAGGCTGAGTTTGGGAAGAGATCCAAGCGTTGAAAACGGCTAGAGCACCCAAGCCGCCGACAGTAGTCCAGAGCCCGATCTTGAGAACTTGGCTCAGCTCTTTCATCCTCAGCAGCCTAGCTAGGGAACCTACTTTTTCTTAAGGCGGTAGGTGATGCGCCCTTTGTTGAGGTCATAGGGGCTCAGCTCCACCTTGACCCGGTCGCCGGGCAAGATCTTGATGTAGTTGCGGCGAATTTTGCCGGAGATATGAGCGAGCACGTTGAAGCCGTTGTCCAGATCCACTCGGAACATGGCGTTGGGCAGGGATTCGGTAACAACCCCCTCCATTTCAATGGCATCTTCCTTAGACAATGAGCCCTCCCAAAAACGACATAACAAACAACAGAACAATCCACAGCCGCGACGACACGCGCTGTTAAGAAATGAAAATATACTCCATCTCTTCTATCCTAACCGTTGCAGTCCTTCATCAGGGGATCCCTTAGGACTGAAAAGGCGTGCGATCGGTCAAAATTTCTGCTCCAGACTCGGTGACCAAGACCGTGTGCTCAAACTGAGCTGACCAAGAGCCATCTACTGTGACCACCGTCCATTGGTCTGGCAACACTCGGGTTGCCTCTCCCCCCGCATTCACCATCGGCTCAATGGCCACTGTCATGCCGGAGCGCAGCTTGGGATTGGGCAGATCGCGGGTGCGATAGTTGGGAAACTGCGGCTCCTCGTGCAGGTTGCGCCCCACCCCGTGACCAACATACTGCTTCACCACAGAATAGCCCCGCCCCTCGATGTAATCTTCAATGGCACCCGAGACATCCTGAAGCCAAACGCCGTGGCGCACACAGTCGATGCCCGTCTGCAGGGCTTTGGCCGCAGTATCGATCAGATCCCGAGCTGCGTCGCTCAGGGGTTCCAGGCCGATGGTGATACAGGAGTCCGCATGCCAGCCCTCGACGATGGCACCAAAATCCACTTTGACCACATCTCCCGGCTGCACCACTTTACGGGGACTGGGGATCCCGTGCACCACCTCATGGTTGACACTGACACAAACGCAGGCGGGAAAGCCGTAGTAGCCCTTGAAACTGGGCAAAGCATTGAGTTGGGCCACCCGTCTCTCAGCATAGGTATCGATATCTGCCGTAGTCCAGCCCGGCTCTAGGCGCTCCGCGATTTCCTGCAATACTTGGGCCACCACCCGACCGGCCCGCCGCATTTTCTCCACTTCGCGGCGAGATTTGATCTCAATAAGCTGCATGCCCCGCCGCTGGGAGGGATTTCCAGCTCCTGCTCTGATCACGCCGTCCTCCTGAAGCCTTCCAAAAGAGCCTGCAGATGTTCCTGTACGGATTCCATCGGCTGGTTGCCGTTGACCCGCTGCAAGCGCCCCTTGGCCTCATAAAAATCAATTAGGGGAGCCGTCTGCTGCCGATAGACCTCCAGACGCTTGAGAATCACCGACCGATCCGCATCATCGCTGCGCCCCTGTTCCTTGCCCCGGGCCAGCAGCCGGGCCACCACCACCTCATCCGGCACCTCCAAGTTGAGGACGTAGTCGTAATCTTGTCCCAGCTCTTGCAGCAGCTCTTCCAAGGCTTCTGCCTGGGCTAAGGTGCGAGGAAATCCATCCAGGATCCAACCCTGCTCCGGAGACTGCTGCAACTGCCCCTTCACCATCCCGATCAGCACCTCGTCAGGCACCAGCTCTCCCGCATCCATGTAAACCTTGGCCTGGCACCCCAGGGGCGTTTGGGCTTTCACCTCGGCCCGCAACAGATCGCCTGTGGAAATTTTGGGCGTGTGGTAAATGGCCGCCAGCCGCTCCGCCTGTGTACCTTTGCCCGCCCCCGGCGGCCCCAGAAAGATCAACCTCGGCACTACTGTTTGACCATCCCTTCGTAGCGTTGTGAGATGACATAAGTCTGGATCTGCTTGGAGGTCTCGATCGCCACCCCCACCAAAATCAGTAGCGAGGTCGCCCCCAAACCTTGGAAAGTGGTGATGCCGGTTGCCCGTTCCACCGTCGTCGGGATGATGGCCACCGCGCACAGGAACAAAGCCCCCAGCAGCGTCAGGCGGTTGAGGATCCCTTCGACATACTCGGCAGTGGCCTTGCCCGGGCGTACCCCTGGAATGCTGGCCCCCATCTTCTTCAAGTTTTGAGCCAGATCCACCGGGTTGATGAGCAAAGAGGCGTAGAAGTAGCTGAAGAAGAGGATCAGCACGAAATAAAAAGGAATGTAGAACCAGGAGGTGGGGGATAGGAAGTTGGCCACTTGCACCAAAGTCAGGTTTTGGGTGTACTGGGCCAGGGCCAGAGGCAGGGACATCACCGAGTAGGCAAAGATGATCGGCATCACCCCCCCTTGGTTTAGCCTCAGGGGCAGATAGCTTTTCTGCTCGCGGAACAGCTTGTTGCCCACCTGGCGCTTGGCGTAGACGATAGGGATCTTGCGGCTGCCTTCTTGGACAAAGACAATGCCGACAATGGTGACCAAAAAGATTGCCAGCAACAGCAAGATGCCACCGATGGTGCTGCTATCGGCACGGGCCAGGCTAATAGTCTGTCCGAGGGCACGGGGCAGAGTGGCAACAATGTTGACGAAGATCAAGAGCGAAGGGCCACTTCCCACCCCTTTCTCCGTGATCATCTCTCCCAGCCACATCACAAACAGGGATCCCGCCGCCAGAGCCAGGGTGGTGGAGGCCATGAAGGCCAACTCATTGGTGGTACTGGCAAACTCCCGCACCCAAAAGGAAATGCCAATGCCCTGGATGATGGCCCAAACCAAGGTGACATAGCGGGTGTACTGAGAAATCTGCCGCCGCCCCTGTTCTCCCTCGTTTTTCTGCAGGTTCTCCAAGGCTGGAATGGCCGAGACCAGCAACTGCATGATAATTGAGGCATTGATGAAGGGCAGGATCCCAAGGGCGAAAATTCCCAAAGCAGAAATCCCCCCGCCGGAGAAGACATCCAGCAAGCCAAACACAGGGCTGTTGGCAGCTTCGGCGGCAAAGCGGGCCCGATCGATACTGGGAATGGGGATGTAAATGCCCAGTCTGACCAACAGCAGCAAGCCCAAGGTGAGAAACAGACGGCTGCGCAGGCCAGAGGCCATAGCCATCTGCATAAAGGTCTCTTGGGCAGAGGGGGCGGAACCTCGTGTGTCAACCATAGGGAAGAGAATCTCGCGGGAGCAAAGGGCAAGGTTAGCTATCTACCACTCTACGCTGCTGGTGGAGCAGTCGGCAAAATCAAAGCAAAATCAAAAAAGTGCAACTCAGCGCCACCCGGCAGAAGCCGGCCAGAGCAACGGGAAGAAGGGGTTTAGGATCCCAAGATTTCCACCCGACCTCCGGCTGCCTCGATCTTGGCTTTGGCTGAAGCGGTAATAGCCGCCGCCCTGATCGTCAGGGGCACGCTGACTTCCCCATCTCCCAAGATCTTCAGCGGGCCATCGTTGGTGGTGACGATCCCTCGTTCCATTAAGCTTTGCAGGCTGACCTCGCTGCCGGCAGGCAGATCCGCCAAGGCGCGCAGGTTGACCAGGGTGTATTCCAGACGCCGCGTGTAGCGGGGGAAATGCTTAAGCTTGGGCAAACGCCGGTAGAGGGGAGTCTGCCCCCCTTCAAAGCCGGGTCGTGTACCACCCCCCTTGCGGGCCTTTTGCCCCCGCATCCCCTTGCCACAGGAGGCCCCCTGCCCGGCAGAAACGCCACGACCTAGCCGCCGCCGCCGCCGCGTCGAACCTGCTTGAGGCCGAATGTCTTCCAGTCGCATGTCTACCTCTAGCTCACTTGCTCAATATCACCTGTCCATCACTTGCCCAATAGGCGGCGCACATCGATGTCTCGGTCTTGGGCCACCTGCTTGAAGGTACGCATCCGCCGCAGCGCATCGATGGTGGCACGGGCATTGTTAAGGGGGTTGCTGGATCCCAGTTGCTTGGCCAAGCTGTTGCGTACACCCGCCAGCTCCAGAACGGTGCGGACTGCCCCCCCTGCAATGACGCCTGTGCCAGGAGCTGCTGGCATGACCAAGACAGTGGCACCGCCGCCTGCCCCCTGCATGGGATGGGGTACGGACAAACCTTTGGTGAGGGGCACCTCAATCAGGTGTTTTTTACCGTCCACAACTCCCTTGCGCACTGCTCCGATCACATCGTTGGCTTTGCCCACGCCAACCCCGACTTGGCCCCGCTCGTTGCCGACCACCACCACAGCGCGGAAGCTCAACTTCTTGCCGCCCTTGACCACCTTGGTGACGCGGCGAATCTGGATGACCCGCTCTTGCCACTCCGTGGGCTGCTCTTCGCGGCTTTTCTTGCTTCTGCGACGTTCCCTCTGCTCAGCCATGTGCTGTGTCCTCAGTAGCTAGAACTGTAACCCTGCTTCTCGGGCAGCTTCTGCCAGGGCTTGAACGCGCCCGTGATAAAGCTTGCCCCCCCGATCGAAAACCACGCGGGAAATGCCCATCTGTAAGGCTCGTTCGGCAACTGAGCGGCCCACCAAGGCAGCCGCTTCTTGAGTAGCCGTCCCGGTTTCTTTGAATTTTTCGCGCAGCTCCGTGTCCAAGGTGGAGGCGGAGGTTAAGGTATGCTGGGCTACATCGTCGATCACCTGGGCGTAGATGTGTCGATGGGAGCGAAACACGGCCAGGCGAGGCCGCTCGGCAGTGCCAAAGACCTTGCGGCGAATGCGTCGATGACGACGTTGGGTGGTGATTTTGCGGCTGGTTTTCATAGGACTCCGTCCCGCTTTCGCAATGGGCTATTTACTTCTTCGCTTTCCCGGATTTACCCGCCTTGCGGCGAACTTGTTCCCCTAGATAACGGATCCCTTTCCCCTTGTAGGGCTCCGGAGGCCGGACCGCTCGGATGCGGGCGGCAGTATTGCCCACCAGTTCTTTATCTGTGCCTGAGACAACAATGATGTTGTTTCCCTCAACGGCAATTTGGATGCCGGGGGGAAAGGGGATCTCCACAGGGTGACTGTAGCCGACGTTCAAAACCAACTTGCTGCCTTGGATGGCAGCCCGGTAGCCCACGCCCACCAATTCCAGCCGCCGCTCAAATCCCTTGGATACTCCATCGACCATGTTGGCGACCAAGGTGCGGCAGAGGCCGTGCAGTTGGCGGGCAGGACGAGAATCGTTGAGACGGCTGACCGTGAGCATCTGAGCGTTTTGCTGGACTGTGATCAAGGGCGGCAAACTGCGGGACAGTTGACCTTTCGGGCCTTTCACTGCAATGTGTTGGCCGTCGATCTGGATCTCCACCTTGGCAGGAAGGGCGATGGGGCGTCTACCGATACGGGACATGGGAAAAACTCCTGACCAGAGAAAACTTAATGTCTAGTAGACAAGGCAGAGGACTTCGCCGCCAATGCCCTGCTTACGAGCCTCCCGGTCGGTCATAATGCCGTTGGAGGTGGAGATGATGGCAATTCCAATTCCTCCCAGCACTCGGGGCAGCTCTTTGTGGTTGCGGTAAACCCGCAGGCCGGGTCGGCTCACCCGCTTTAGACCATTGATGATGGGCCTGCAGTTGCGGCCTTTGCCTTTGTACTTCAATCGCAACACCACCCGGGCTTGGATCCCTTCTCCCTCCTCCTTCCATTCGCTGACGAACCCTTCCTCATGAAGAACGCGAGCGATGCTGCGGGTCATGCGGGTGGCCGGAACTGCCACCGACTCGTGCCGAGCCATGGTGGCATTGCGAATGCGGGTGAGCATATCGGCGATCGTGTCGTTGGTGTGGGCCATCAGTGCTCCTCGGAAGATCAATCAAGGAAACTCAGGGTGGGCAAAGCTAAGAGGCAAAGGGCATGCCAAAGGCTTTGAGCAGGGCACGGCCCTCTTCGTCGGTTTTAGCAGTGGTCACAATTGAAATATCCATACCTCGCAACTGATCTACAGAGTCATAGTTGATTTCGGGAAAAATCAGTTGTTCGCGGATGCCCAGGGTGTAGTTGCCTCGTCCATCAAAGGCTTTGGGGCTGACGCCGCGGAAGTCACGGATACGGGGCAGAGCAATGTTGATCAGGCGATCCAAAAACGCATACATGCGCTCCCGCCGTAGGGTTACCATCAGGCCAACCGGCATGCCCTTGCGAATCTTGAAGCTGGCAATTGCCTTTTTGGCGCGGGTGATCACCGGACGCTGACCGGTGATGGCGCTGATCTCGGCAATGGAGGATTCCAGAGCCTTGGCATTTTGGGAAGCTTCCCCCAAGCCGCGGTTGATCACGATCTTCTCCAGGCGGGGCACCTGGTGGATGTTGGTGTAGCCCAACTCCTTTTGCAGCTTGGGGACGATGACGGTGTTGTAGTGGATTTGCAGACGCTGGGGCATGGTGGCTTCTCCTTGTGGCTCTGGGCTGGGTCAGAGCCAAACCAATGGTGGAAAGGGATCAAAAGCTTAGTCGAGAATCTCACCCGTTTTCTTAAGGACGCGAACCTTGCGACCATCGGCGGTGATTTGATAGCCGATACGGCTGGCCACCTCCTGCTTCTTGGAATAGGCCATCACTTTGCAGACGGGAATGGGAGCTTCCTTGGTCTCAATTCGGCCACTTTCCCCTTCTCGCTGGGGTTTACGGTGGTAGGTAACAATGTTAACCCCTTCCACCAAAACCATGTTGCGCTCGGGAAAAACGCGCAGCACCTCGCCGATTTTGCCTTTGTCATCGCCGGAGATCACCTGCACGGTATCCCCTTGCTTGATACACATTTTGTAGCGCAGGCTGTTGCGGTGCTTGCGAATGCCGGGGCGCCGAACTAGGCGCTGAATTTGGCTGGGTTTGAGGGGGCGAACCATCAGAGTACCTCCGGGGCCAGGGAGATGATCTTGGTGAAGTTTTTCTCCCGCAGCTCGCGGGCTACAGGGCCGAAAACACGAGTTCCACGGGGATTGCCATCATTGTTGATGATCACGGCGGCGTTGTCGTCGAAGCGGATGCACATGCCGTCAGGGCGACGTACCGTATCGACGGTGCGGATAACAACGGCCTTGACAACATCGGATTTTTTGACGGGCATGTTGGGCAGGGCATCCTTGACGACACCAATGATCACATCGCCCAAGCTGGCGTAGCGACGGCCACTGCTGCCCAGCACGCGAATACACATCATCTTGCGAGCACCGGTGTTGTCGGCCACCGTCAGCATAGTTTGCTGCTGAATCATAGTTTCTTCACCTCCCTCAGGATTTCGGCAACTTGCCAACGCTTGGTGCGGCTAAGGGGACGGGTTTCCGTGATGCGCACCAGATCCCCTTCTTGACAGCGGTTTTCCTCGTCGTGGGCCTTAAACTTCTTGGTCTTGACGACGATCTTGCCGTACTTCGGGTGAGCAACTCGATTTTCCACAGCAACAACCACCGTTTTTTGCATCTTGTTGCTGACAACAATGCCAATCTTCTCCCGAACAGCCATTACTCCTCCTTGGTTGGGCGTTTGCCCCGCTTACGCTCTCCCTCCACAATTAGTAGTTGCGCCAGCTTGTGTTTGCGCAGCCGGATGAGATGGGGCTGGTTCAACTGCCGCGTGGCCTGCTGCAAACGCAGCTCAAACAGCTCTTTCTTGACGGCGTAGATTTCGTTGCTCAGCTCTTCGTCCGATAAAGCACGGGCATCAGCAATTTTGGGCATGGGCATGGCTGAACTCTCCTCATACACTGCTGGTGGCCACCTCTGAAGCCGTTGCCTGGGCGGGCTCTGGCTTTTCAAAGTCGGCTTTGGTTACAAACTTGACCTTAATGGGCAGCTTCTGGGCGGCAAGGCGCATGGCCTCGCGGGCGATAGGCTCTGCCACTCCCCCCATTTCGAAGAGGATACGGCCCGGCTTGACGACACAAACCCAGTACTCAGGGTTGCCTTTGCCGGATCCCATGCGGGTTTCCGCGGCTCGCTGAGTAACGGGCTTGTCGGGAAAGATGCGAATCCAGATTTGGCCGCCCCGCCGAACATAGCGGGTCATGGCTCGACGGCTGGCCTCGATCTGTCGAGCTGTAATCCAGGCGGGTTCTAGGGCCACAAGGCCGTATTCCCCAAAGTTGATGCGGTTGCCACGGGTCGCTTTGCCTTTCATGCGCCCGCGCTGTTGCTTGCGGTACTTGGTGCGTTTGGGGCTTAACATGGCCGTTCCTTAAGTCAACTGCGATAGGGATCCCTGGACGTTCCGGTGTTGGCCCTCAGGCCTCCTGAGCCGAGCGATCTTCAAAGGTGGGCCGCCGCCGCTGCTGCCGACGTTTGGGCTGTTGCAGGGGAAACTTCTGTTCGTGGCGTTCCTGCCCGGGCAGAACTTCCCCTTTGAAGACCCAGACCTTGACCCCGATGATGCCGAAAGTGGTGTGGGCGAGGTGCTCGGCGTAGTCGATGTCGGCCCGCAAAGTATGCAAAGGGATCCGCCCCTCCCGCGTCCATTCGGTGCGGGCAATCTCGGCCCCGTTGAGACGCCCGGCAATTTGGATTTTGATCCCTTGTACGCCTGCCCGCTGGGCCCGTTGGATTACCTGGCGCACGATGCGGCGAAAAGCAATCCGCCGTTCCAACTGTTGGGCGATATTTTCCGCCAGCAAGGTCGCTTCGGCGTCGGCACGGGTGACCTCTACTACATTGATGCGAATGGTTCGTTCGCCGCCACCTCGTGAACCAGGGCTTTGTCCCGCTAGCGCGGACAGCTCTTTCTGTAGACCTTGGCGCAAAGTCTCTAGGCCGGATCCGCCCCGACCCACAACTACCCCAGGGCGAGCAGCCCGGATCTCCAGGTCAATTTGATCCGCTTTGCGCTCGATTTGGATATCGGCCAAACCAGCACTGCTCAGTTGCTTGGTCAGGTAGGTGCGAATCTGGTCGTCCTCCTGTAACAAGGCTGGGTAGCGGGCTGGATCGGCAAACCAGCGGCTGCGATGCTCCTTAATCACGCCGAGGCGGAAACCGGTGGGGTGGATCTTCTGTCCCATGGTGGTGTCGGTTGAAGGGTAAAGGGCTAGAAATACAGGAGGTTAAGAGGCCGTCGCCGCTTCAGCTTCCTCTATGGGCCGGACGGCGATGGTGATGTGACAGGTGCGCTTGCGAATGGGGTAGGCCCGCCCTTGGGCGCGGGGGCGAAACCGTTTCAGGACGGGCCCCTGATCAGCATAGGCCTGGCTGATCACCAGATCCCAGGGATCCAAGCCGTTGTTGTGCTCTGCGTTGGCCACCGCCGAGCGCAGCACCTTACGAACCGGCTCACAGGCAGCGTAGGGCATGAACTCCAAAAGAATCAGGGCATCGGCATAGGTGCGCCCACGGATCTGATCCAACACCCGCCGCACTTTAAAGGGGGACATACGGATATAGCGGGCTACCGCTTTAACCTCAGGGGATGAATCGGCCATGGCCCTCTCCTTGCCTACTCGATACTTTCCTGTTCGTTATTCCTCTCAACGGCGAGCGGCTTTTTTGTCGCTCCCCGCGTGACCGCGGAAGGTACGGGTGGGAACGAATTCCCCCAGCTTGTGACCCACCATCTGATCGGTGATGTAGATGGGCACGTGTTGCTTGCCGTTGTGAACGGCGATGGTGTGGCCGATCATGACCGGCAAGATGGTGCTGGCCCGCGACCAGGTCTTGATCATGTGCTTCTCGTTGCGCTCGTTCATCTTCTCCACCTTGAGAAGCAGCTTGGCATCCACAAAGGGGCCTTTTTTCAGCGAACGTCCCATAAGAACCTCAACCGTTTGATAAGCAATTCACTGTCGAAAAAGCTTCGGGGAGCGAATGGCCAGCGGCTACTGAGCAGCCCTTCCGCCCTTGTCCCGGCGGCCTCCGCGACGGCGACCGCGCACGATGAATTTGTTGCTGGGCTTGTTGCGTTTGCGGGTCTTGTACCCCAGGGTGGGCTTGCCCCAAGGGGTGACAGGGGTACTGCGGCCTATGGGGGCTCGCCCTTCCCCGCCGCCATGGGGATGATCCACAGGGTTCATCACCGAGCCACGCACCTTGGGACGGCGCCCCAACCAACGGCTACGACCCGCCTTGCCCAGGCTGATGTTGTTGTGGTCAACGTTGCCCAGTTGGCCGATGGTGGCGTAGCACTCGCCGCGGATCATGCGGACTTCGCCGGAGGGCAGCTTGAGGGAGACATATTTGCCTTCTCTGGCCACCACTTGAGCGCCAGCCCCGGCGGCGCGAACGATCTGCCCGCCGCGACCGGGATACAGCTCCACATTGTGAACCACCGTTCCCAAGGGGATCCGCTCCAGGGGCATGGCATTGCCGATCTCAAAGGGGGCCTCTGGCCCGGCCATGATGGTGGCTCCCACCTCTAGGTTGCGGGGAGCGAGGATGTAGCGTTTCTCTCCGTCTTCGTATTCCACCAAGCAGATGTGGGCGCTACGGTTGGGATCGTACTCCACAGTTTTGACGGTCGCCGGGATCCCCCGCTTGTCGCGACGGAAGTCGATGATGCGGTAAAGCCGCTTGTGGCCACCACCGCGGTGCCGGCAGGTGATGACGCCACGGTTGTTGCGCCCTTTCTTGCGGTGAATAAATTGCAGCAGCGACTTTTCCGGTCTGGGCCGCTTGCCGTTCTCGTCACGGGACAGCTCCTCGAAGTCAGAGACCGTCATGTGACGGGTGCTGGGGGTGTAAGGTCGGAGAGTACGAATGCCCATGGCTCGGGTAGGGGTGGGGGATGGGATGACAACAACTCAAAAAGGGGGGTTAGGTGTCCGGGAAGAGGGTAATGGAATCTCCCTCGGCCAAGGTCACAATGGCTCGCTTGGGACGGGTGCGATAGCCAACGAAGCGGCCCACCCGCCGCTGCTTGCGCGGGGGCTTCAGGGTGTTGACGGAAGTGACTCGCACGCGGAACATTTCTTCGACAGCAGCTCGGATGAGCGGCTTGGTGGCAGTGGGCAGCACTTCAAAGACGTATTTGCGCTGCTCCTTCAAGGCGGTTGCCTTTTCGGTGATGACGGGGCGCAACAGGACGTCGGCCAGGATCCGCTTGCTCTCAGTCATCGCTTTCCTCCTCTGCTGGGGCTGTTTCGGCCTCTTCTACCGTTGACGGCTCTGCTCCTTGAGCCAGTT
Organism: Thermostichus sp. MS-CIW-38; assembly: GCF_054058415.1. Classification (NCBI taxonomy): domain Bacteria; kingdom Bacillati; phylum Cyanobacteriota; class Cyanophyceae; order Thermostichales; family Thermostichaceae; genus Thermostichus; species Thermostichus sp. MS-CIW-38. The sequence continues at coordinate 86,712 of NZ_JBSSAH010000007.1, forward strand.
CTTCTGCTGGATCTTGGGGCTCTTCGGTTTGCTCTTCTGGCCCCTGCGGATCTGCTGGACGTCCTTGGAGGGCAGCTTGGTTTTCCTGGGCCTCAGGTTGGGCTGGGGTTTGCTCTGCTTCCTCGTGTTCGCTTTCTGGAACGGCCTGATCTTCCGGCCCATCTCCGGGCAGGGCCTGATCTTCGGCTAGGTCGGCCTGAGGTGCATCCTCAGAGGGAGTCTCCAGAACTGCCGGCGCAGCGTCGGATCCCCAACGGGCCTTGAGTTGCTCTAGGGCAGAAACGGTGATCAGCACCCAATCGACGTTGAGCAGATCGAAGACGTTGATCTGATCCAGGCCAATCAGCTTGACGCGGGCGATGTTGCGCACAGCCCGCTCTACCGCTTCCGAGCGTTCGGCAACGATGAGCAGAGCCGATTGATCTTCCATCACCCCCCAGCGCAGCAAAGCCTGGGCCACAGCACGGGTTTTGGGCGGGTTGAGCTGCTCCTGGAAATCCTCCACGACGATCAGGTCTTCCACCCGACTTTGCAGAGCGGTGCGCAGGGCCAGTTGCCGTTCTTTGCGGTTCATGGCCAGGTTGTATTCCCGCTTGCGGGGGCCGAAGATCACCCCCCCTTTGCGCCAAAGTGGGGAGCGGATGGAGCCGGCACGGGCCCGACCGGTGCCTTTCTGCTTCCAAGGCTTGCGACCGCCGCCGCGCACCTCAGCTCGGGTCTTGGTGTGGGCGTTGCCCTGACGAGCATTGGTCATCTGCCGGCGCAGTGCCAGATAGAGGATGTGGGCGGCTGTTTCGGGACGAGCAACTTTGAGGCTCAGCTCCGCGCTGCCCACCGTTTCCCCTTGCCAATTTTTCACCACACAACTTGCCATGGTTCCCTCGTCTTTGCGGATGCCGGTCAACCTTGGTTTCACCCAGGGATCCCTCCCCTAACGCTTGTTGCCCACCTGCTTGGCAGGGGTGATCTCCAGCAGCCCTCCTTCTACCCCGGGCACGCAACCCTTGATCACCAGCAGATCCCGCTCTGGATCCACCTGCACCAACTGCAATTTGCGGGTGGTGACTCGGCCACCTCCCAACCGCCCCGCCATGCGCATCCCCGGAAACACGCGGCCTGGGGTTGTACCGGCGCCAATGGAGCCCGGTCGGCGGTGGTTTTTGGAGCCGTGGGACATGGGGCCACGACCGAAGTGGTGGCGCTTTTGATAGCCGGCAAACCCTCGCCCGATGGAGGTACCGGCCACATCCACCAATTGGCCAGGGGAGAACATCTCGACGGTAATTTTCTGCCCCAACTGGTAGGCTTCTGGCTGGTCAACCCGGAACTCCCGCAGGTGGCGCAGCAGCTCTGTCACCCCCGCTTTGGTGAGGTGGCCCCGCTGCGCCCGCGTGAGATGCTTTTCGGCAGTGGGCAAGTAGCCCAACTGAATGGCGTTGTAGCCATCTGTGGCTTGAGTTTTGATCTGGGTCACGGTGCAAGGCCCCGCCTGCACGACAGTGACCGGAATGGCCAGCCCTTCTGGAGAGAAGATCTGGGTCATGCCGACTTTTCTTCCGAGGATGCCAAGTGCCACAAGAACCTCCAATCGAGCCTGAACGACTCGTTTTCATCAACTGAGAGCCAGCTCACTCCGACAATCGGCTAGCCGTTCGCGAAGCGGGCCGTAGGCCAATGGCTCAGTTAGCCGGATGGATAGGCATACAGCAATAGCGTGGCAGCAGGAAGCTCAAGACAAAGCTGAGTCTGCCGGCTGAGGCGAAAGAGCAAGGTAGGGATCCCCCGAGGCCAAGTTCAGCGCCGGCAACGCTGAGCCTTTTGCTTAGTTCACCCCCAAAGCTGCACGCCAAACTGCTTTTGTTGAGAGCTGCTCAGACTTACCTGCTAAAGAGGCAGTATCTGGTGTAGCAGCGCGCCGGGTCGCCAAAGCGGATGGACTCAGTTGGCAACGGAAAACAATCATAATGAAGCGAAGGCCCGTTTGTCCAGACTTTTGCTGAGAAAATGGGTTGGTTGGAGAGGCCGGAGAGGGTAAGGGCAGCTCAAGTGGAAGAAAAGAGCCATTGGCCAGGGAAGCCATCTCCCTTCCAAAGTGTGATGGGCTGGGCAGGCAGTGGGCTGACCCAGGCTTGTGTGGATCACTATCGAAGTTTGTTGCAGGCAGGAGCCGATCCGGGCCGGGTCTTGTTTTTGGTGCGGAGTCAACGGCAAGCGGATGAGGTGCTGCGGCGCTTGCAGCAGTCCAGTTCGGGCTTGGTGGGGCCGTGGCGGATCGAAACGTTCTTGCAGCGGGTTGGGCGCTCTCTGGCCGATCATTGGCCGCAGGTGTGTGCCCGCCTTCCTCAGTTGCCTCCTCAGTTTGAGCCGATCCCCTTGGCCAAAGATCTCACTCAATTTCTCTGCGAACGAGCCTGCGCTTTGTGCCCTCGGCATGGGGAAGCCTTTGCCGGGGTCGGGCTCAAGGAGTTCCAGATCTGGGATCAGATCAGCAGTGCTGCTTATATTGCAGGGGCTTCGGGTTTGCCGGCAGAAGAGGTGGGATCCCGGCTGGCCCAGGCTTGGCCAGAGGAGGCAGATCCGCGGCGGGCAGAGGCTTTGCAGGCAATGGGCTGCTGTGTGGGTCGGCTGTGGGAGGCAGCGCTTCGGTTGGGATCCTTGGATTTTGGTCTGCAAATTCGGCTGTTTGGCGAACACATCCTGCCGCTAGCGGAGTTTTGGCAAGAGTGGGATCATCTGATCGTAGATCAGGCGGAAGACAGTTGCGGGGTGGCGCTGGAGTTTTACCGGCAGGGGCAAGCCCATTTGCAAAGCCAATTTTTCAGCTACACCCTCGGCGGCGGGGTCTCTTTGACCGGGATCCCAGAGGCAGTAGCTGACTTCTTGATGGCAAAAACGCAGGTTCAGTTTCTGGAAGGGAGCCATCGCGCCTCAGCAGGCATGATCCGCTTGGGGGTGCAGATTGCGCGGGTGTTGGATCCCCAGTTTTCCCATCCGCTGCCCGAGCCGAGGGGGGGAGAGCTGCCGAGGGTGCAAACGCTGGAGGAGGAGACCCAGTTTGCGGCGGTGGAGGTGATGGTTGCCCAAATTCGCCGGCTTTTGGGGGCCGGGATCCCTGCCCATCGCATTGCTGTTTTGCTGCCCCGTATGGATGCGGGGGTGAGCCTGAGCTTGCAGGAGCAATTGTCGGAAGCGCCAGTTTTGCCGATTGCCCCTTTCCCGGCGTTGATTCGCTATCCCTTGGTGCGGGCGGTGCTCACAGCAGCAGAGTTGGCTCACCCTGAGTGGGGTGCTTTTCCCACTTTGCCAGCTTGGCGGCTGATGTTGAGCTGGGTGCTGGGGCTGGATCCCATCCGGGCAGCTCTGTTGGCCGAAGATACCTGGGATCCGGTGGGGCGTTCTCTGCGTCCCCGAACAGCAGTACGGCAGCCGGAGCGAGTAGGGTTTGCCAACCTGGAGCGCTACCAGCGACTGTTCGATTGGCTGCGCGGCTATCGTCCCGGCCCTTCATTGGCCGCTTTCTTCCAGCAGTTTTTTGCCGATCACTTGGCCTCGGTGATTGCTTCCCCTCAGGATCAAGAGCTGCTGCGCGTGTTGATGGAAGCGGCACAACGGTTTCGTCAGGCCTTCCCTGCCGAAGGGGATCCCGCCTTTTTGGCCATGATCCGCTCGGGACAGACCCCCAGCAGCAGCCGCTTCGAGCCCGACTATTCCCGTTACTTGGTAGTTGCAACTCCGGGGGCCTACATCACTCGGGGTTTGGAGGCGGATTACCAATTTTGGTTTGATATCACCAACCCCAGCTGGTCCCGCTCCCTCTGGCATGTGCTCTACAACAGCCGTGTGCTGACGCCGGAATGGGACGGGGAGGTTTTCGATGCGGCGCGGGATTTACAGGCGCGTCAACAGATTTTGGCCCGCACGCTGCTGAACCTCTGTTGCCGCACTCAGAAGGGGCTGTGGCTGGTGCGCTCCAATTTTAATTATCGCGGCGAGGAGAACACCAGTATTCTGGACTACCTGATTTTGAAGGGGTTGAAGGCCATGGCAACCGCCGGCTAAGGGAGAGCCTATCCTGAAAGGGTGCTGGCAACTCAGGCCTCCAAGAAATCGGGGGATGCACTGCAGGAATGGTCAAAGGCAAGGGTTTTAGAAGAGCGGCGCAGCCGCCCCTCTGGCTGACACGCACCTTGGAGTGGCAGGGCAAAAGGGAAGAAGCACTGGTCCTTTTGGCCAATTGGCTGGCGGATCCCTTCGGCGATGGAGACATGCGCTACGTCTTGCGCCGCCGCCTGCTTTTGCTCTTAGACAGCGGTGCAACCCCCAGCGAGTTGCAAGCTTTTCTCGACCGCCACGGCGAGCATCCTCTGGCCGCCGCCGTCCGCTATGCTCTGGCGGTTCGCTTCGCCCGCGAACACCGCTACGACCTAGCCCTGCAGCTGACGGAAAATCTGGCTTTGGATGCTGTGTTGGATCGCTACCCCTTGCTGGATGGCGGCTACTGGCTGGACGACTGGGATCCCGTGCCCGCCAGCCGCACCCCTCTGCAACCGAAAATCCAGGCCCAACGAGAACGCTGGCGCCAATTGAGCCGTTGGCAAGCCCAATCCACTCCCCAACAACGCTATCAACTGGCCGCCCACTGGGCCGCTGCCGACGGTTGGCGCAATGGGTACCTGTGGCTGTTTAACCAAACCCGTGCCGGTGGCCTGAGTGGGGATGCTGATGGAAGCGCGCCGCCGCAACCAGCTTCCTCCAGTTCTCTATCGGACTATCAGCGGGCCAATCACCATGCTGTAGCAGCAGAGTTACTCGGCTCTGTGCTGGCGGATCCCACCGCCCCTGCCCATCTTCAGGAAGAAAGCCTGTACCGGCAGGTGCTGATCCTCTACCGCCAGTACACCACCTACCCTCCCGAGGAAACGGCAGCCATCTATCCGCTGCCGGGCTTCCCCCCAGGAGTGACAGAAGATACCAGCTTGTTCGACACGTCACTGCCGGACTACGTGGATCCTGGCAGCCTCAGCTACAGCTACTTTCTGGAAGCCAAAGCCCTGCAGGATGGCTATGCCCGCCAGGCGATCTACGCCGGCAATGAGCTGCTGAACCGCTTCCCCCAGAGCCGCTATGCTGGGGATGTGCTCATGGCTCTGTACGGCCTGACGGGAGATGTCGCCTTCCTAGGACGGCTGCTGACGCAGTTTCCTGATAGCGAGCGCGCTCTGGAGGCAGCGCTTGAGCTGGGGCCCGTCAGCCACTGAGTCTTTAAGCGTACCGCAGCTTTGCAGCTTTATAGCCTCTTCACAGAGCCTTCATGAAAGGCAAATAGGGGTATTCTTGGACGAGAGCTGTCTTGCGAGATCCAGGGAGAAAGGCTTTATCTCCCCTTTGTCTCGGCGGATCTGGACTAGCTTGAGTTGAGTTTCCTTGGGCTGCCATGGGCTGATGGATCCTGCCACCTTTCTGGAGCACTATGGGTTTGAGCTGGAAGGTCAACCCAGCCAGGTTTGGGTGGAGCGCTGGAGCCAGTTGTTCCCGGATCTTTGGATCCCGGCAGCCTTGCTAGAAGCCCTCTACCAGGGGCGGTACAAGGCCGCCTCTGTGGAGCAGCTTCTCCGCCTTTGGCAGCGTCGCGGCTCTCCTCATCTTACCTTTCCCCCAGAAATCGGCCAGTTCCTTTGGCAGGAGCAGCAGGAGCGGATCCGCTCTTTGGCTGCGGCTGCCTTTGCCTGTTCTCCTCTGCCGCCGGTACCCCCCGCGGGATCCCTGTTTTCCAGAGAACCGGCCATATCTCTAAACTTGTTGTTGGAGCAGTTGCAGGAGCTTCCCCCCAAGCTGCGCCGCCTGCTCGCCCAGTCCCCTCGTGCCGGTGGGACAGAGTCCTCATCGTTCGCGACAGAGGTGCAGAGCACATTCCCGGAGATTTCGCAGACGGTCGTTGACCCTCCAACTCCTGCCGAGCCCCCTCAGGGACAGTCTTGATGGGCTTGCCACTCTCTTTCCTCAGGGATCCTGGCCATGAACTTTCCCCTCGATTGCGACAGCGGTGCGGAGCACATTGCCTCCTTGCCCTGTGGGGTGATCACCGTCAGCGACACGCGCACCCCTGAAACCGATCACAGCGGCCAGTTTATCTGCACAGCCCTCCAGGAGTCCGGCCACCGGGTGGAGAGATATTGCATTCTCCGAGATGAACCGCAGCTCATTCGAGAGCAGGTTCAGGATTGGGCCGGATCCCTGCCGGTGATCTTGTTGAATGGTGGCACAGGCATCGCCCCCCGCGACACCACTTACGACGCCATCGAGGCTCTCCTGGAAAAGACCTTGCCCGGCTTTGGGGAGATCTTCCGCCAGCTCAGCTATGCCCAGATTGGCAGTCGGGCCATCGCCTCTCGGGCCATCGCCGGGATCCACGGAAAGTGCTTGATCTTTTCCATGCCTGGCTCCCCAGCAGCCGTGCAACTGGCTATGCGCAGCCTGATCCTGCCGGAGCTACCCCACCTGGTTAAGCAACTGCACCAGGGCAAGCATTGAGGCAGCAGGCCGTCTTAGTGATCCCCTCTTAGGCCAAGAGGGCAGTCGCCTTGGCAAGAGCCTCCTCCCGCAGCAGAGCGGCTTTATCGGTGCGCTCCCAGGGCAGATCCAGGTGAGTTTGCCCGAAGTGACCATAGACCGCTACATTTTGGTAGAAGCGTCCCCCCCGTTGGCGGGGCAGCTCCCGCAGTTGGAACTGGGCCAAAATGGCTGCCGGCCTCAGATCGAAGTGGCGCTGCACCAGCCGCAACAGCTCTTCGTCGGGGATGCGCCCTGTGCCAAAGGTTTCCACCAAAATGTTGATGGGGCGGGCTACCCCAATGGCGTAGCTCACCTGCACTTCACATTTTTGCGCCAAGCCAGCTGCCACGATGTTCTTGGCCACGTAACGAGCCGCATAGGCAGCGCTGCGATCCACCTTGGTGGGATCCTTGCCGGAGAAGGCCCCGCCCCCATGGCGAGAATAGCCGCCGTAGGTATCGACGATGATCTTGCGTCCGGTCAGGCCCGCATCTCCCTGAGGGCCGCCGATGACAAACTTGCCGGTGGGATTGGTGAGGAAGCGGGTGTGGCTATCCGGCTTGATGGGCAGCTCGGCAAACACCGGCGTGACCACTGCCTCCCAGAGATCGGCGCGGATCCGCTCTTGCACCGCCGCCTCTTCCGTAATGGCGCCAATCGTGGGTGTGTGCTGGGTGGAGATGAGCAGGGTGTGAATGCCCACCGGGCGACCTTCCTCATAGGCCACAGTCACCTGCGTTTTGCCATCCGGGCGCAGATAGGGCAGGGTGCCGTTTTTGCGAACCGTGGCCAACTGGCGGCTGAGGCGGTGGGCCAAGCTAATGGGCAAGGGCATCAACTCGGGAGTTTCATCGCAGGCAAAGCCAAACATCAACCCCTGATCCCCGGCCCCGACCAAGTCGAATTGATCTTCCTGGGAGCCGCGACTTTCCAGGGCCATGTTCACCCCTTGGGCAATATCGGGAGATTGCTCATCGAAAGCCACCAACACCGCGCAGCTTTCGGCACAAAACCCATTCTTGGCATCGGTATAGCCAATTTCGGCCACCTTGTCCCGCACCAGACGGGTGAAGTTGACCTGCGCTTGCGAGGTGATCTCCCCGGTCAACAAAACCAGGCCCGTATTGACCACCACCTCGGCGGCCACCCGACTGAGGGGATCCGCCGTCAAGAGGGCATCCACGATGGCATCGGAGATCTGATCGCAGATTTTGTCGGGGTGCCCCTCCGTCACCGACTCCGAGGAAAACAAAAACGACTTGGACAACGAACCTTCTCCTTAAAAGCTAGAACTGAGAACGTAAACTACCCGACTCCGACCGCTAAAGCGGTACGGAGCGGGCTTTCAGTAGCCCTGAGCCTGCTCTGCTCTACCAGAGAACAAAACAAGCCCGGACCTCTAGGCTGGTTTACGACAGCCCCCAAGAGCGCAATCACATTCGCACCATTCAAATCCGCATCCCCTTCCCATCCACAGTGCCCACACTTGAACGACTTGCCACTGCGGTAGGATTGCGCAGGATCGGGATGGATGTGCAAACACCAGTGGCAGGTCTGCGACGTGTAGGCGGGCGGCACAAGAATCAGAGAAACCCCTGCAACCCTCGCCTTGTACTCCAGAAACTGACGTAGTTGGTAGAACGCCCAACTGTTGGCCCTGCGCCGCTCGGCTTTGCTGCGCGGCTGTTGATTGACTCTTTTCCGGATCCCTGTCAGGTCTTCCAGAGCAAGAGCGCTGTTGGTAGCTTTTGCCCTAGAGACAATAGCTTTGGAGATGCGATGATTGACCCACGCCTGAAAGCGCCTCTCCTTGCCAGACAGCCGTTGCAACAGTTCTCTGCATCTGCGCCGCGAACTGCGGGTGCCCTTACTGGCTTTGCGTTGGAGTGCCGCCCTCAGCTTGGAGTAGTGGTCTCGGATTCGGTTCAACTGCTGTCCATTCCAGTTGTCCCCCTCTGACGTATGGGCAATATCCGTCCTGCCCAAATCCACCCCCAGCACTCTATCCGTGCGTTGCGGTGGGCACGGTTCCGTTTCCACACAGATTTGAATGGAGTAGGAGCCGTCTTTGCGCTTGACCAGAGTGGCGGATTTGGGATTGGAGCCCGCCAGCCGTTCTCTCTGGTAGCGGCCAATCGCCAGCTCAAAGCGCTCTCGACCCTCCACCGTGGTCAGCGACACCGTCCAGTCTTTCTCGCGGAACGAAAAGATACGAGCGTCGTAGGTAGCGAAGCCTCCTTTGAACGCTTTGACGGGGCGGTTTTTCTGTTGGGCAACTTTACGGGCACCGGCCAGCCGTCTGCAGACCTGCTGAGCCAAGTTACTGGACAAGCCGAACCGGGCACGGATTTCGCGGTAGCACAGAGATTGAAGTTTAACGGCGTTGGTGACTTTCTCGGGCGTGTTTTGGTTGACCCAGTTCAACGCCTGCACAAAGGCATCCATTGTCGCGTCCAACTTTGCGGCTTGCGACTGGGACACCTTGAGCTTACAGGAGACGGTCAGAACTTGGGTCATGGTTCTATCGTAACTTCCGCATTCCTCCCGACACTGACCCTACGGGTATAGTGCGGGGCTCCTGCGATTTCTAGCTGAACAAAAAACAAGGCTCACCCGCTCGTTCATTATCCGTCGGAGAAAGAGCCAACCAGGGATCCCCAGGTGCTCCGCACCAGCCCCAACTCAGCCAGAGGAAAGGCCCAGCAACCAGCAAGCGTTCTGCACCGCTGACGCACCAGCACTGCCGCGAAGGCCTTGCCCCGCTGCCGCGACCAGAGCTATGGGAGCTGCTAAAGGATAAAGTTGCCAGAAAAGTCCCCCGCCAAAGAGGGCTATCCTCTAGAGAAAACTTTATTGCCTTTATCTTTCGGTTACTGACTAACCGCAGGAATTGGCACCGTAGCGGAGGCTTCCGCCGGGTTGCCGCAGCTTCATTGGGCCTGGTCCCTCAGTCTGCTCTGGATAAAGAACGGAACTTGTCCCTATAGTACCCCCAACCTCCGCCCATTTGTCAAAAAAATAAGCTGTGGGCGGCTTCAGCCAAACAGACCCTGCCACCAGTCTGTCCCCTGAGCGGCTTTGAGAAAGAATGCGCCGGCCAAGCCCAGGGGGGAGAGAACGCCGAGAAAGCCAACTGTCCCCAATCCCCAAGCCAAGCGGTGCAGATGCTTTTTGTCGGCAGGATTTGGCGTCGTTTCGGCTGAGATGGCCAACAGGGATCCCAAGGCTGCCAATAGGGATCCCCCCAGACCTGCAAAGTAGCTGGGCGCTAGCCACGGTTGCAACTCGGCGGCAGATACGACTTGGATGCGGGGCAAGACTTGAAAACACCCTATTGCCAGCACTGCCCAGATGAAGCAGTACATTAGCAGGCTATCTCGGAAAGCAGCAGCCGGTTCTGATACATTTACGCTGAACACTGCTGAACATCACTGTTCAACTATGCAGCGATAGCATTCTGTTTGTTTCCAAACAGAATGGCGGTATCCCGCAAAGCTTTGAGTAGAATACCCAAAGCGCAGTTTCCGTGTCGTCTTACTACCAATTTTCTGCTTTGCTTTGGCTACCATGTTGGCAGACTCGAAAGTAAACAGAAAGATCAACTGGTAGTAATCCGTACTGAACATATTATACATTATTTTCAGTATAGTTGAGCTTATTATTGACTAGAGTCATGCTCTCATGATCCCAGCCAATGCAACCAGATGAGGGATTAGGATGGGGGCGGTCTGCTGTGGGGGAACTTGAGTTTGCCCTAACAGTCGCGTCAGCGGTGCAGTTCCCCTGCCGTAGGCACAGCACCTTCCCCTCAGCTTGTGTGGCGAATCTCAATTTTTATGATTATGGCCCAACCCGCCCTGTCTGGCTGGCCTGCACCGGCTTCGGGATCCCAGCCCCTCTCGACAACAGAACTTGAGGACGCTTGCGATAGCGGTGCGGAGTCTTCACCGGGCGCAGAGGCCGACCCAAACTGGCGGCATCGCCAAAGAATGCAAAAACGCCAGCAGATCCAGCGGCAGCGTCTGTCGGGCATGCGAGATGACAAGGGCTTGATCATCGTACACACCGGGCAGGGCAAGGGAAAGACCACGGCTGCCTTTGGCATGATCTTCCGCGCCCTCGGCCAGGGATTGTCGGTGGGGGTGGTGCAATTTATCAAGGGGGCCTGGGATCCAGGAGAAGCCAAGCTATTGCGGAAATTGGCCGAGCATCCAGAGCTGGGCCTGGGGAAAATAGCTTTTTACGCCATGGGAGAGGGCTTTACCTGGGAAACCCAAGACCGGGAGCGAGACATCGCCCATGCACAGGCGGCCTGGGAAAAGGGGCGGGAGCTGTTCACCAGCGGGGAGTTTCAGTTGGTGCTTCTGGATGAGATCAATGTCGCCCTCAAGTTGGGATATCTCTCGCCGGACAGGGTGTTGGCCGGGCTAGCGGAGAAACCGGAGCGGGTTCACCTGATCTTGACGGGGCGGGGCGCGCCGGCAGCGTTGATCGACCGAGCCGATCTGGTGACGGAGATGACTTTGGTCAAGCATCCCTTCCGTGACCAGGGGATCAAGGCGCAAATCGGCATCGAGTTCTAACCCTTGGGCAGGAAAGATGGCCATTCTGCTGGCGGCGGCAGCAAGCGGCAGCGGCAAAACCACCATCACTCTGGCTCTGTTGGCCGCTCTGAGGCGACGGGGCCTGCGCATCCAACCTTTCAAGGTGGGGCCGGATTACATTGATCCTCTGTTTCACACGGCGGTGAGCGGGATCCCCTGTCGCACTTTGGATCCCTTCTTGACCGACGAGGACTTTGTGCAGCGCTGCTTTCGCCACCATTGCCAGGGCAAGGATGGAGCCATTGTAGAGGGGGTGATGGGCCTCTTCGATGGACGAGCGCCGGGATCCCTGCCCCTCCCCGAGGGCGGAACGGAGCCTTTTTTTGCCAGCAGCGCCCATGTGGCCCGCCTGCTCGGGATCCCTGTGGTGCTGGTGATCGATGGCAGCGGCATGGGAACGACGGTGGCCGCTTTGCTCTACGGCTTGAGCCGCTGGGATCCCCGCCTCTCCATTGCTGGGGTGATCTTCAACCGGGTGGCCTCGGAGCGGCATGGACAAATCTTGCAGCAGGCAGCGGCTGCAGCGGGGATCCCAGTCTTGGGCCAGTTTCCCCGGCGGGAGGATTTGCGGTTGCCCAGCCGACACCTGGGGTTGGTGCCTGTCTCAGAACTGGATCACTTCCCCCACTGGCAAGCTGCCTGGGCCGAGCTGGCCGAGCAACACGTCAATTGGGATAGCCTATTGCCCCTCATTCGGAGGCTTCCTCCAGCGGTAGGAGAGCTGTGGCCAGGGATCCCCCCTCTCACCGAAAGGACTCCGCCCCGCCGCTGCGAACAGGTACGGGTGGCGGTGGCCCAAGACCACGCCTTTAACTTCTACTACGCCGACAACTTGGATCTGTTGCGGGCCTGTGGAGCCGAGCTGCTGGAGTATTCCCCCCTCCAGGTGGGGCTATGGCCACCGGAGCCCTGTGACGGCGTGCTGCTGGGGGGAGGGTTCCCGGAATTGTTTGCAGCACCTCTATCTGAGAGAATTAACCAACAACCTCCCCCGCCCACCCACCCACCCCTCTACGCCGAGTGCGGCGGACTGATGGTGCTGGGCCAATCCCTCACCGATTTTCAGGGAAAGACCTACCCGATGGCCGGGCTGTTGCCCATCACAGTAGACATGGCCAACCGGCTATGTTTGGGCTACCGCGCAGCTGCCGTTTTGCGCCCAACCCTGCTGGCGCCAGCCGGGGATCGCCTGCGCGGGCATGAATTTCACCGCTCCCGCAGCACCCCTATCTCCCCAAGCCCAATCTATGGCTGGGGATCCCCCGCCCAGCTTCAACAGGAAGGATGGGCCACCGAGCGTCTTCACGCTTCGTACCTGCATCTGCACTGGGGATCCCGTCCTGATTTGGCCCTGAGATTATTACAGAACTTCTTAAGAATCTCGAAAGGGGATCCCTAAAAAACCGTGCCATCGCTGAGCAGTTGGATGGGGGGAGAAGCATCTGGCCTAAGCTGGGCCGCTATTTGCCGTCCTGCCGTCCAGGTTCCCCCTTGCAGTATCTTCACCAGGGGCAACTCTTGGGCAGAGCAACCCAGTCTTTCCCGGATTAAGGAGGCAACTTGATCCAGCAAAATCACCGTCAGGGCCCGCCACTCCACAATCACCGTCGAATCTGGAGGATACGGTTGCTGACCAATCTCCGGCTGCTTAAGTTGGATCACCCCCAAATCCACAAACAACCCCCCGTTGCGATACTCCGCCAAACCCGTCAGCTCATCCAAACCCCAGATCGGGATCCCCTCCTGCTGCAACGGCTCCAGCAGAGAATAGGTCATCCACTGCAACAACTTGTGAAAAGGCACCCAATGGCTCCCCGGCTCCGTTTGGGGCAGGTGGGGATAGGGCCAGACATCCCCCAGAGGGATCCCGGCCAGCGAGACTCGCCCAGGCCAAATGGAGCTAAACCCCCTCTGAACTGCCTGGAAGACCTGTGCTGCCTCGATCCCACCGCTGGGATCCTCAGGCTGGATGGCGTCCCACAACCGGCCTGGACGAGGAAGATTGTGACCAGATCCAAAGTAATGAGGTTGAGCCCGCAAAGTTTGTGCCAACCTTTGCAGCAGTTGCCAGCGCCCCTCCAGTCCCAGTAAAGGATTTTCCGGCCCCACCTGGAAAGCTGCTGCCAAATCCGCCAAGGTGATCCGCTCCAGGCCTGCCGCATCCACCTGCAGAGGCTGCTGGGGATCGCTGGAAAACCCACCTTGCCAGAACCAGTCGAAACTGGCCAAGGCCAAACCTTCGGAACGACCCACCACCGTCTGACTTTCTGGATCCCGGTACTTCCAGGCAGAGCCTGCCCCTGCGTCCAGCAACACGCTGACGATGGCCAGATCCCACTTGCATCGCAGCCGCTCCAGCGGATCCATGTCTTTAAGTCGATTTTCCAGACGGGTTAGGCGCTCCCCGGATCCCACCTGAAAATGTTGCCAGCGGCTGTGGAAGGGAATTTCCCCGTTGGGATAATGGGCCCGCATTGTGGTGATCACATAGTCGGCTACGGATCCCATCCGGTTCAGGTCGAGGCGAAAGTGCTCTGATTCATCGGCCAAAACCCTTTCAAATAGCAACTGACAGCGATCCCGAATGGCTTGGGGACTCTGAAAATAAGCCACTCGTTTTTCCAGATCAACAGGTGTCAGCATCGAGCCGTTCCTTCTCAATTGTCCATGCCGAGAATTTTCTCAGCATAATCGGGCGGGAACCCACCTTGATCTGCATTCGTCTGCAAGCCTTGGCCCACTTGACACTCCCGCCGGTCTCTTGTCAAAAGACCGCGTCTTACTTCGCGATCGGTGAGACCCTTGCAAGAGAAAGCTTTGAGGCAACTGTCCTGCTGACACGAGCAGCCCTGAGCCATTTTGAGAAAAGACTGGGCCAAGCACTGGGTGAGGATCCCGATAGATAAGAGCATTGACTCGAGGTAAATTTTGATGTCTTTGTTAAGAGAAGTGTTGAATACTACATTTCCCTGAAGTAGACTTTGCCTACTCTGTGGCCTTAATCACTTCCTTGAGGGGTTGTCGATTGTTATGATAGATGTAATCCTAGTCCTAAGCATAAATTACTAGTTAGGTCATTTGCAGCTAGGCTGAGCCCCAAAAGTGCCAATCCGTTAGGGAGGAGTGTGATGTTCACACGGTTGGCGGAACAATACCGCAGCTATGTTCAAGATCTGGTGATGAGTTTGCAGGCTCTGGCCATCGTTTTGGAGAAGCGGGGCTACCCAGCCTCTTGCTACACCTGTGGTACGTCTTTCGAGAGTGCCTCGTTTATGGTCAGCTTACGAGAGGGGCACCTAATCCGCTTTTTGGTTTCCGAATGCTCCATTAGCTGGACAGAAATGCGGGATGACCGAGAGCTCATGAAATTGGAAGGAGCAGAGGCGATTCGCCAACTGCAAGAGCTGGCAGAGCTCATCAAAGACGAGCTGTTGGTCGCCGCCACGCCGGCTGAAGCTCTGGTGGCCAGCACCTGATCCTGGCAGGCCCTAGGTCTGCTCAAACCCAAGCCGTAGCCGATTGGACAACTAAGCCTAACCTTCTAGGCCGCTGCTTTGGAGATTTTTCCCCTGTTGAGGAGTAAGGGTGGAATAGGGATCCCCCTCGACGGAGTGGCAGTTGGCTGGCTGCCCATGCCGCTTGTATGGGGATCCCAGATGACCCGCTCTCCCAGCTTGTATCTGGAGTGGTTTGTGGCGGCAAAGCCTCTCTGAGTAAAGTCTGAGTAAGGTGTCACCGCTGCCAGGGATCCCCTGTTGACGGCTTCATCTTATAACTCTGACCCAATACCCCCAAGGGGATTCGAACCCCTGTCGCATCCGTGAAAGGGATGTGTCCTAGGCCTCTAGACGATGGGGGCGCTCTCCGACAAGGCGATCCTAATCCTAAAGAAGGATAAGTAAGCTTGTCAACCTTTTAATCTGCATCCCCAGACCCACGCCCTGCCAAGTTCAGAATCAAGATCCCCAGCAAAGCCAGGCTCAGCAGGCTGGCAATCACAATCGGTTCATCTGGGATCACGTCCATCTTGGCTTCACCAAATTTTCGGGCTGGAGGCCCGCACCATAGCCGCAGGCTTGGTGTCGGGAGGAAAGCCCTCCTCCATATAGGTTTGCTGGTCAAAAGTCTGGATAAACTACAATAAGCCCATGAGCCAGACTATCTCGGTACGTTGCAAGCTGATAGTCCCTGTAGAGTTGCGTCAAGAAATTGACCGCACTTTGCAGGGCTTTGCGAATGCTTGCAACCAGATTCTCGA
>NZ_JBSSAH010000008.1:0-89824 GCF_054058415.1 Thermostichus sp. MS-CIW-38
TCTTCTGCCATTTGTTTTCATCTAAAAAAACCAACTTCATCCTCTTTCCTCTATAAATCATTCTCTCTATCCTAACATAAGATCAACACGACCTAGGGTTTACCCATGAAGTTTCCCCCCGCCACACCCCGCCCGGGCAAGCGGCTGCCCCGCGGCTCATTTCCCCGCCTGAGCTCCTCCAACAGGGACAACCATCGCCGTCGGCGTTTGGTTGGTTTTGGTTTCATGGGCCACTGGCTGCTATGGGGAGGGATGGGCCTTCTTTTGGGGCAGCGACTCCGCTCTTGGGGGCAACCGGCTCCTCTGCAGTGGTGGCGCGTTTTGCCGGTGAGCAGTTCTGAGGGATCCCTGACTTTTGTCCAACCGGAACTGCCTCTCTACCACTCGTTCGCGTCAGTGGTGCGGAGCGCTTTTGCCGACAGGCTACTGCCCTGGCTGGCTCAGGGAACCGGGATCTCGGCTGAAGGGATCCTGCACATCTTCTCAGCTATGGCCTGCTTGGCCATTCTGCTGTTGTGCTGGAGCTGGGGCAACTTCTGGAGTGCCGGTCTATGGGGACTCAGCCCCTGGGTGTTGACCCAAGGGTTGGAGCCAGGCAGCGAGATTTTGGGCAGCCTGGTTTTGCTTTGCAGTTGTGGTGTTGGGCCGGGATCCACCTTGCGCTGGTGGGGTCTGGCCTTAGCTTGTGCCCTGTCTTATAAGGTTTGGCCCTTGGCTCTGCTCTGGGCGGGGCTGTGGACGAGCCAGCAGTGGCCACGGCAACCGTTGCGTTCGCGTCAGCAGTGCGGGGCATCAGGACTGCTTTTGCTGCTGCTGGTGATGGGTTTTTCCTGGTTGGGACGGATTGATTGGCCAGCTACCTCTGCTGAGGTGATTCCCCATCCTCTCAGCTCCCAAAGTGGCTTGGCCGTTTTGGCTACTTTGATGCTGCCCTTGGGGTTGAGCTTGGTGCGGTTGGGCTGGCCCTGGGCAGAACGGCAGCAAGCCCTGCTCAGCTTGGCCGGTTTGGGCCATGTCCTCTGGATGGGGGCGCTGGCGACATGGTTTTGGGATCCCCAAGTGAACACCCTGCAGCAAAGTGCTCGCTGGGGTTTGGTGGTGCTCCCCTTCCTATGCCTGAGCGCCGGCGGCGTCTTGGCTGAGATCCCCTACCGGAGCTGGCGGCGGGTTTTGGGATCCCTACTCCTGGGCAGTTCTTTCTTGTTATCGTGGCAGGCATTGGCCTAAGGTATTCTTTCTCTTGCTTGCCATGACCCAGACCTCGTCCGCATCGGCACCGCGTAGCACTTCGCGGCCCTTGTTGCAAACCCTTTTTGCCCAACGGGCTCAGGCTGTGATCCCTTCTCCTTTCGGGGCGGAGATCCCAGGGGCGGTGCCAGTGGTTACCAGTTTTACCTTTGGGCTGGCGGATCCGCGCCTGTTTCCCAAGGCCGACTTGGCGCGGGCCACGGCGGAGGTGTTGGCGGAAGATGGGGACAATGCCCTCAATTACGGCGGCACGTTTGCCGGGCTGATCAACGTGGTGCTGCAGTTAATGCGGGATAGAGGGGTAGAGGCCCAGCCGGAAAACCTACTGATCGGCTATGGCTCTGGGCAGATCCTCGGCCTGTTGCCTCAGGTCTTCGTGGAGCCGGGGGATGTAGTCATTGTGGAAGGGCCCACCTTCATGGGGGCTGTCAGCCGTTTTGCGGCGGCAGGAGCGCGTCTGATCTCGATCCCGGTGGATGGGGAAGGCATGGTGGTGGATCGCCTGGAAGAGGTGCTGCGCGATCTGGCTCGCCAAGGGATCCGCCCCCGATTTGTCTATACCATTCCCACCTTCCAAAACCCCAAAGGCTGCACCCTCTCTGGGCCACGGCGGCAGAAATTGGTGCAGTTGGCGGCTGAGTACGGTGTGGTGGTGGTGGAGGACGAGGCCTACTACGACCTGCGCTTTGCCGGGGATCCCTTGCCCAGTTTGGCTGCGCTGGATCGGGAAGGCTGGGTTCTTCATGTGGGCACCTTCTCCAAGATTGTGGTGCCGGGGGTGCGGGTGGGTTGGGCCTGTGGTCACCCTGAGATCATCCGCCGCTTGGAGATGTTTCGCAGCGAGGGATCCCTGGGGCCCTTTTTGGGCCGGGTGGTGGCCCGCTATTGCGGGGAGGGCCGTCTGCAAAGCCACATTCAACTCCTCACCCGTCGCTACCGAGAAAAGTGCCAGGTGATGCTGGAGGCCATCGCTCAATATTTTCCGCCCGAAGTCAAGGTGGAGGCCCCTGGGGGTGGATTTTTCGTCTGGTGTGAGCTGCCCCCTTCCCTAAGCGCCAGCACCTTGTTGCAGGCTACTCGCGCCCTGGGGGTCACCTTCCTGCCGGGCACCCACTGCTTTGCCGACGGCCAAGGAGACCATGCTCTGCGCCTGGCCTTCAGCTATCAACCCGAGTATCAACCCGAGGAGCGCATTGTCAGTGGGATCCAGACCATTGGGGAACAACTGTACAGACTGATACACTCTTGCGCCAGCGGTGCGGAGCAGCAAGGGAAGGAGCTCTCCAAAAGCATGGATCCTTGAAGCCCAGAGCGCAGATTTCCCGCTCACCTGCCCCCCACAGCCTTGGCCACGCGCCGGAAAAATTGCCCAACGCCCTTCACCAGGTTGGGTGCAGCTTCTGGACGAGCCGGGATCCCGGCCATGAGGGTGTAGTAGTCATCCAAGAGGGTGTGCTCTTCTGGAGAGACCGTGTTGTCGGCCATCATCAGGTTGCCGATTGCTCCCAAAAGTTGCATGCGCTCGGTTTCGCTGGCCTGGGCTAGATAATCGGCCATCCAGCGCTCGGTTTGCTCCATTGGGATAGGCTCTTGGATCAGTTCTCGCAGCTCGGTATCGTGCTCCAAACCATAGCGGCGCAGCAGGGATCCCAAGTAGGCCAATTCCTGGGGTTTCAAATGCCCATCGGCCCAAGCAGAGCCGGCCACAATTTTAAGCATGAGCTGATGTTGAGTTGTGGGGTTCATGGTGGGATCCCTTGCTGAGAACTGTTGTCGCTACGCGACACTTCTGCGAACGTGTCAGGGGGCCAGAGACCTTAGAGGCTGCAGAGTTGAGGGGATGAACAGCTTAACTATAGCCAGACCTTAGGTGAGCCATCTGCATTCGCGCCAGCGGTGCGCAGCCCTTTTTGCGGCTAGGATCGTTATCTGTATTACGAAACTGAGCTACCGCGATAGCGGGACGGAGTCCTTTTTCTCGCCCTTTCTTGCAATGCTAAGCGCCTCTCCTTACCAATTGGATCTTGCCATTCTGGCCCCAGGTCGGCTGTACCGCGGCAGCGGCATTCTGGAAGCTGTGCCCCTTGCGGTACTGGGATCCCGCGTGCTGGTGATCGGGGGGGAACGCTCCTTGGCTGTAGTTGAGGCCCCCCTGGAGCGCAATTTCGCGCGGGAGCCTGCCGTCCAAGTCCACTGGACTACCTACGGGGTAGATTGCAGCGAGTCGGAGCTGGCGCGTTTGCAGGCGCTAGCCATGGCGGAGTCCACAACCGGCATCTTAGGAGTGGGGGGTGGCAAGGCACTGGATACGGCCAAGCTAGTGGCCCACAGATTGGGGATCCCGGTGGTTACCGTGCCCACCTCTGCGGCCACCTGTGCCGCCTGGAGCGCCCTATCCAATATCTACTCCGACAGCGGCGCTTTTCAGCAGGATGTGAGCCTGGATCGCGCCCCTGCTGCCCTGATCCTGGACTATGAGCTGATTCTGCAAGCTCCAGCGCGCACCCTAGTGGCTGGGATCGGAGATGCCTTGGCCAAGTGGTACGAGTCTTCTGTCAGCAGCGGCGCATCGGAAGATGCCCTGGTGATTGGGGCAGTGCAGCAAGCCCGTGTCTTGCGGGATTTGCTTCTCCAGCAATCGGCGGCGGCCTTGAGGGAGCCGGGCGGAACCGCTTGGAAGCAGGTGGTGGATGCCTGCATCTGCCTGGCGGGGATCGTCGGCGGCATGGGTGGGGCTAAGTGTCGCACCGTGGCCGCCCACGCTGTCCACAACGGGCTAACCCACTTGTCGGGGCACCGGGCCACCCTGCACGGCGAGAAGGTGGCTTTCGGCATTTTGGCCCAGCTCCGCCTAGAAGAGATCCTGCAGGGAAGCCAGTTGGCGCTGGCAGCACGTACCCAGTTGCTGGAGTTCTACCGCCAGGTGGGGCTGCCCCTCAACTTGCGGGATCTCAAGCTAGGTCACTTGGGATCCGCCGACCTGCTGCATGCTGCCCAAGTGGCCTGCCAGCCAGGATCCGACATCCACCACCTGCCCTTCCCCGTCAGTCCAGAAGCCCTGTTGGTGGCCCTTACCACCACAGACCTGACCAGCTCCAGCCCTGTTCTCCCTCGGCTGTAAGTCCTGGCAGAGCATGCCTCTAACCCCCAAAACCCTGAACTTTGCTGAATTTACTGAGCTTTAGGCGGTTTGGCAAAAGTCATTGAGAGGGATATAGTAGACCAAGTTTCCCCCTGATCCTTGAGTCCACCGCAACGGTTGCCGGGAAGTGAAGGGGGAAAGCGCTCGGGGGGTATTCCTCAGGGCTTTGCGGGATACTGCCTTCCTGCTCAGAGATAGGCAGGATGCGATCGCTTCTTTCCTGAACCATGTTCAGGAGAGTTCAGCGTGAATGTATCAGGATATCTGTCTGCTATCCAACTCCGCCGGTACGGGCCTGGGTCGGCATTGTGGGCAGGCGGGCTTCGCCGTAGGCTCCAGAGGTGGCGCCCACCAAGATCAAGGCTCCGCCCATCCAAGTCCACCCATCCGGGATCTCGGCAAACACCCAAAACCCGATTAGGCTGGCCCAGAGCAGACGGGAGAAATCCAGAGGCAGCAGCATCGTCACCTCAGCCAGCTTGTAGGCCTGGGCGAGGGCCACCTGGCCAATGCTGCCCAGTAGCCCCATGGCCACCATCCACAGCCACTGCTCAGGAGAAGGCCAGGTCCAAACCCAGACGGCAGCCAGAAAGGAAAGGGGGGTCTGCAGCAGGCCCATGTAGGCCGTAATCGTGAGGCTGGACTCGGTGCGGGAGAGGATCTTGAGCACGATGGTCACCCAGGCAAAGAGTGCTGCCGCCCCCAAGGCCAGCCCTGTTCCCAGAGAAAACTCTCGGAAGCCTGGCCTCAACATCACCAAAGCCCCGGCAAACCCCAGGCCCAATCCCAGCCAGCGGGACGAGCGCATCTGCTCGCCCAACACCCATACCGCCATCGTGCCGGCAAACAAAAGTTGAACAAAGCTCAGCGCCGTAGCTTCTGCCAGAGGCAACAGGCTGGCTGCCCAAAAGGAGAGCAACATCCCCACCGTGCTGATCGCCGAGCGCAGGAGGTAAAACTCCATCTTGGCGGTGTGCAGAGACTGGATCCCAGCCCGCAACACCAGCGGCGACAGGGCGAGAAACCCGAATAGGTTGCGCAAAAACACAATCTGAAAGGGGTGAAGGGCGGGAGTGTTGAGCCGGATGATCGCGCCTAAACAGGCAAAGCAAGCGGTGGCCAGCAGCTTCAGGGCAACTCCTTGCCAGAGCCTTATTTTTCCCCACTCTGCAAAGCGGCTCAGCTGGTGGCGATACCACATCTCCAAAGTCACAGCTCACACCCAAATGGTTTAGGCACTAAGTTTTCAGCCTTGAACTCTCAGCTTAAACGGACTTCCAGGGATCCGAACTGCGCCCCTGGGCACTCCTTGCTGCCCACCGGCCCCCCTGATTCCCAGGGGGAAAAAGATGGGGATCCCAAGACATGGCCATTTCAAGTAGCCATGAAACAACTCACCCCGTCGCTCCATAGCTCCCCTCTCTCTTTTGGAAAGGGGCTGGGGGTGAGGGCGTGGAACCTCTAGGTTTGCTTGAGAATCTCTTTCAAGTAGCCGATGACCGTTTCCGGCTTGAGATGGGCCATACAGGGATGACCCTCCACCAGGCAGGTTTCGTTTTTGAACTTGTTCTCTGCGCAGACCCGGCACTTGTAGGCGGTTTGGGTGAGATAGACGTGGGGCAGACGAGGAGCCCACAGTCGCACCGGGCTGGCCCCATCCCCATCGGCATCGTTGCCAAACAGGGCAATGGTGGGACAGCCCACTGCCGCCGCGATGTGCATCGGCCCCGCATCCACGG
Organism: Thermostichus sp. MS-CIW-38; assembly: GCF_054058415.1. Taxonomy (NCBI): domain Bacteria; kingdom Bacillati; phylum Cyanobacteriota; class Cyanophyceae; order Thermostichales; family Thermostichaceae; genus Thermostichus; species Thermostichus sp. MS-CIW-38. Next base: position 6,130 of record NZ_JBSSAH010000008.1, read on the forward strand.
AGATACACACCCGCGCCCGCTTCAAGGCTCCTGCCAGCTCCATGAGGCTGGTTTTGCCCCGCAGGTCAACCATTCCCGTTTGCGCCAGCAGTTCGTCTTCGCTGCTGCCGCCGTGGTAGAGGGATCGCTGCAGCTCCGGCGCGCTGCCGATTAGCCCCACCTGCAGGCCCTGGCCTTGGCACCACTGGATCACCTGCCGCCAGTACTCCAGAGGCCACATCTTGGCGCGGCGGGTAGTGGTGATGTGCACCAAGACCTCTGGCACCGGAAAACCGGGATCCCGGCTGGGCAGCTCCAGGCGGAAAAAATCCGTCTCCACGTACGCCAGGCGACAGAAGATTTCGGCGATGTAGTTGCTGGTGAGGATATCTTTGTAGCGCTGCAGAAACTCCAGGCCGTTCCAGTCGTCATCCTGGAGCATGCGCTGTACCGGGTCGGAGCCGGGGTCCAACTTGCGGCGAAAATCCAGAGTCAAGCCGGCCCCGGCAATGTACTGGGGGCGCAGGGCCGTTACCGCCACCAGGTTGAGCTCGCTAAACTCGTCGCAATTGATGGCCAAGTCGTAGGGGCCGGCCTGGGTCACCCGTTCTCGCACAGCAGCGGTCAGGGCCTCGAGGTAATCGGGACGACGGCTGTAGAGAGGAAAGCTGAAGTCGATGTAGGGGCAGTGGAGCTCAAAGTCGCGGGTAATCTCGCTGCCAAAAAAATCCAGCACACAGCCGGGGTATTTTTCCTTGAGGCCCCGCAACAGCGGGATGGTAACCACAAAATTGCCCACCTTGCTGGAGGAAAACACCGCCAGGTGGGGATGTTCCCGCAGAGGTTGGTTGGCAAACCGTTGCATAAGGCTGGGATCCCCAGGAAGATATCAACCCCGCTGGAGGTGGTGCGGGTGGTGCAGACAGAGCACTTTTGCTAGGCTAGCATTCCTCTGTCCTGCACTTGGATGGCCATGCTGGGATCCCTGGGCCTCAGGGGAGACTGGCTTGGCTGCCATCCCAGATGACCACCACAGCAAAGCGATCCAGAAAGCCATCTGTCGCATTCATCTGGCGCAGACTAAAAGCATCTTCGGCGGAAATCACCAGGTCGTAGCCCAGGGTGCGGATGGCACGAATGCGGTGAGGCCGTTCCCCGATGCGGTTTACCAGTGAGCGGGCCTGCTCTTCCGAGGTGGCATAGGCAGCTGTGCCCTCGCTGCCCACAAAGGCCGCGTTGAGGTCTTGGCCAAGAGTAACGGGGGTATAGACTTGATTGCCATCGGGATCAAACAAGCGCATTGACTGGCTAGGCAAGAAATCCAAGCCTCGTGCATCCACAATCAACCCTGTCACTTGCGGTTCCCGCCGCTGGGATCCCGCCTCCAGACCCGTTCCGCCCCCTGGCCCTTGGCCTGTGCCCACCCCTGAGCCAGGACTGGCTCCGCGCACCCCACTCTGGCCGCTGCCCGGCCCGATCACTTCCCCCTGCCGGGATCCAGAGCCACTGCCGCCAGGGCTGGTGCCGAACTGCCGCAACAGATCCAGATCGAAAACCGGGCCTTCTGCCACTTCTCCATGGCCGGGTTGGGCCGGCTGGACTTTTGGATCGGCTTGATCTGTTTGTGGGAGCGGAACAGAATCCTGGGTTACTGGACGCCAGGGCGTTGCTTCAGAAGCGGGCAGGGTAGGGGATCCCCCTTGCAAGCGGTAAAGGGGAGGAAACAGCGTTTGGGCATCCACAGCTTCCACCGGCAAGACCGGCCCCGCCAGCAGGATCCCCAGTGCTGCCCAGCTCACTTGGATCCGTATGCCTTGAATCCTATACTTCCACCACCTCATGCCCACACCTCTTGGCCTCAAAACCTGCGGCCCGCTCGGCAACCGCTCATCCTCCCCCATGCTACCCAGGCAGGGCCGGTTCGGCAGGGGATCCCGCGCAGTCTTCCCCTTGGCTTGAGAGCAGCTGGGGCTCCTGGCCTCTCCCTAAAGGTGGGTCGGAGAACAAGAGATTGATCCCCAGCGATCCCCAGGGTCTTGACCGACAGGCAAAAATACGCAAACATGGGTTCATCATTCTTGATGATCCCCGTTGATCCCCACCTGTGGTCATCAGCGGCTGGAGAGCCCGAGGCAAGCCGATACATCAGCAGGTTCAAGGTTGTCCTCAGAACCACAAGCTGGGATCGGCCCATAGGACAAAAGCTGGAGCATTGCACGAAGCCCGATTTGTCGAAGACAGGAGACCCCGACCATGCCACAAGAGCGGATCCCGTTGGAAGAAATGACCATCCGGCAGTTGCGGGAAGAAGCTGCCCGCTATCAGATCCCCAAGTACAGCCGCATGACCAAAGACCAGCTGATTGAGGCCATTCGAGAGGCCCAAGTCAAAGCTGGCCGCCCTGTCGATGCCATGCCGGAGCCCAAGGGGCAAGAATCGGTCACCCAAACGAAGTTTAGGGGTCAAGAGGTTGCCGGCAAGACGGATCTGGCCGATGTGGACAAAGGGCTGGGGGATCTGCCGGAGGGCTATGGGGAAAGCCGCATCGTTTTGCTGCCGCGGGATCCCCAGTGGGCCTACGCCTATTGGGATGTGCCCAACGAGGCTAAAGAAAGCAAGCGCCGCGAGGGCGGCCAACAGTTGGCGCTGCGCCTCTACGATGTGACGGATATCGATTTCAGCTACCAGCCGGCCCACAGCATGCAGGAGTACCCCTGTGATGAGTTGGCGCGGGAGTGGTATTTGCCGATCCCGGTGAGCGATCGTTCCTACATTGTGGAAATTGGCTACCGGACGGCAGATGGCCGCTGGCTGATGTTGGCCCGCTCGGCGGCGGTGATGGTGCCGCCAGTCTTTCCCTCCGACTGGTTTGAAGAGCACTTCCTGACAGTGCCCTTCGACATGGCTCTGCAGGGCCGCACCCTTTACCAGCTCAGCGAGCCTTACAAGCGCAGCGCCACCGGCATGGGTGTGGTGGCCTACAAGGGCGATGAGCCGCAGCAGGGTGCCACGGTCGATCCCTTCCTGGAAATGGTGGGTGGCTTTGAGGCGATGCGGGTGGCGGGATCCCTGTTTGGCAGCCACCAGATGGGCAGCCGCCAATTGGTGCCCGAGCAGGCCATCAGCTCGTTTATCATCCCCTCGGGTGTGGGCATGATGGGGATGGCCATGGCGGAGGTGCCCGCTGCTCCCTGGATGGCTTCAGGATCCGGCCTGGGCCTGTTCTCGGGGGCTTCCGAAGTGCTGCCGCAGCGCTCTCGCAAGTTCTGGTTGGTGGCCGATGCCGAGCTGATTGTCTATGGGGCCACAGAGCCGGATGCCACCGTTACCATTGGCGGGCGCAAGATCCAGCTCAACCCCGATGGCACCTTCCGCTTCCACATGGCCTTCCCAGACGGCAACATCGACTTCCCCATCTTTGCGGTGGCTGCCGATGGCGAGCAAAACCGGGAGATCCACATGACTTTCGACCGCCGCACCCTCTCCCGCCGCACCAACACCAAGGAGGAGGCCATCGAAGAGTTGTTGCCCTGAAGGATCCAACCTTTCCCTTCTTGCCCCCTGGAGCTGGCCGGGGGGCTTTCTTTCCTGGGCTGGAGAGCTTGACTCCAGCCATCAAAACAGGGGATCCCAGCCCTAGGAGAGCATGACTCTAGTCAATAATAAGCTCAACTATACTGAAAATAATGTATAATATGTTCAGTACGGATTACTACCAGTTGATCTTTCTGTTTACTTTCGAGTCTGCCAACATGGTAGCCAAAGCAAAGCAGAAAATTGGTAGTAAGACGACACGGAAACTGCGCTTTGGGTATTCTACTCAAAGCTTTGCGGGATACCGCCATTCTGTTTGGAAACAAACAGAATGCTATCGCTGCATAGTTGAACAGTGATGTTCAGCAGTGTTCAGCGTAAATGTATCAGGTCGATCACCCGGATCAGTTGTTTCAGCTTCTCCATCACCCGTCCAGAGCGAAGCAGGTCTTCCGCCTGTTGGATCCCTTCTGGCAAGGATGGGGCGTGGCCGAGGAGCCACAGATAGCTACCCCCATTCCAGAGAACGGCTGGGGTGAGTTCACAGGGATCCCCGCTGAGCACCTGCTGCATCTGCCGGAGCAGCTCTTTCTCTCCGGAGAGAGGAATCTCCGGGCCTGCCAAGTGGCAATCTCTGGCCTTCAAGAGCAGCCGTTTGCCGCCCTGGTTGAGAATGGCCGCTCGCTCCCGTGGCAGGTCGCAACTGCCTTCCAGACCTTTGACGGTGGTGAATTGCCGAATCTCCCGCAGGGCAAACAGCTCCAGCATCGTGGCCTCGGTGGGAGGATGCACGTACCCGGCCACCAGGTGAAAGGGGCCTTGGTAGGGTGTCCAGACCAGTTCCAAGGTGGCCAAGGGGGGGCGCTTGCCGATTTGATCCCGGTAGTCCATCAGAGCCTGAGCCTGAGGAAAACAGGTGGGCAAATACAAAAATCCCAGCCCGGTTTGTTCCAGCAGTTGCCCCACCCGCTCCAGGGATAGCCCCCGCCAATCTACCCCCAAGCTCCGCCACACCGTTTCCAAAGGCAGCCCATACTTGGTGGGACAGAAGCCAGAGCCATGCAGCAAAACGGCTGACCCTGCCGCTGCCAGCAGCAAAGCCACCAGCACCCCCAGCGGTGCCGTCCGCGAGCGGCCATCGTAGGGATGGCCAAAGATGATCAAGGGATGAGGCAGATCCTGCCGGGGCAGAAGAGGGCCGTACTCTGCATAGGCATCCAACATACCGGCCAGCTCCTCGGCAGTGGGGCGCTTGATGCGGTGGGCAATTAAAAAAGCCCCGATCTGGGCGGGAGTGGCCTCCCCCCGCAGGAGCATTCGAGCAGCGCTGGCGGCCTCTGCCCGGCTGAGATCCTGGTGGGTGTGGGTGCCGCTGCCGATTTTTTTCAACAGCTCGCGAAACTCTTGGCTCATAGCATCGGCGGTCGGGAGCGCTGGGCTACTCAGGATAGGGGGAGATAAGGGCGGAACACTTGAAACTACCGATATGGGTATTTGACCAGAAATTTCTACAAAAGGTCTCTACAAAACCGACAACAGCCCAGCAGAGGGCCAATGGGGATCTGCGCCGGAAGCAGGCTCAGCATTACCAGACTGCCTGATAAGCTGGGCGGCCAACTGCAAAAACCGGCGAATGGGAGGGATCCGATAGCGATCGCTGGTGGTGACCATAACCACCTGTCGCCTCAATAGGGGGGGCTCGGTGGGTCGCACCTGCAAATCCGGATCGGCGCAGCAGTCCACCAGGGCCGACTCCGGCAGGAGGGCAATCAACTGCCCCTGTCGCACCACCCCCCGAAAGGCATCCAAGGTGTTCAGTTCCAGGGCTGCTTTCAGGGGAAGCCCCTGCCGGGCCAGATGGGATCCCACCAAGGAGCGCATAGCATAGCCATCCTTGAACACGGCCTGGGGATACTCCGCCAGCACCTTCCAGGGGATCCGCTCGTAGCGGCTGAGGGGATGGGTGGCGGGCATCAATACTTGAATTGGCTCCGAGTACAGTGGCTCCACCACCAGTTCTGCCCCCCGGGTCATCAGGGGATTCTCCATTACCAGGGCCACGTCCACCAGCCCATCCCTGAGCACCTTCAAGGCGCGGTCGCTGCCCAGAGCGGTAACCCGCAACTGCACCTCTGGGTACTCCCGGCAAAACTGTTGCAGCACCGGCGGCAGTTGATGGGCGATCAGGGAATGGATCCCAGCAATGCAGAGCTCAGTTTGCTGGCCCTGCAGCCATTCTCGAATGCTTTCCTGAGCCCGCTGCCATTCTTGACAGATGCGACGGGCATGGGGCAAAAGCCGTTCCCCGGCCACAGTTAGGGCCACCGGGCTTTTGCGATGCAACAGCGGAGCGCCCACTGCTTCTTCCAGGGCCTGGATCTGGCGGCTAATGGCCGATTGGGTCAGACCGCTGAGGCGAGCAGCGGCCAAAAAGCTGCCCGTTTCCACCACGTTCAAAAAAGCTTGCAACAACTCCAGCCGCACCTGGGATCCCTTGATGATGTAGCCTGCCGTGGTGGCATCCTAGCTGGGGAAGCGGTAGGCTTTTGTAAACACCGTTACAAGTTGTTTGTTGGACTGGGGATCCCCAAGCCAGGAGGAGAAGCAGATGGGTTGGGATCCAGCCTTGCTGGAGGGGCTGCTCAACTCCGCCATTCCGCACCTTTTCCCCGCTGCCCAAGTGGCCATCCGCCACAAGGGAAGGTGTATTTACTCAAGGGCGGCAGGTTATCTCGACCCTGAGACCCGGCGCCAACCGACAACCTCGGCCACCCGTTTTGACCTGGCCTCGCTGACCAAGCTGTACACCGCCACCGCCTGCATGGCCCTGGTGGAAGCCGGAGCGTTGCTGCTGGATCAACCGGTCAGTCTCCTGTTGCCGGAGTTTCAGGGATCCCGCCCCATTGCCCCCTATGAAGATCCTCTGCAACCAGGGGAATGGATAGCTGCGGAGCCGGAGTCCTTGGGCCAGCTTATTGCAGCAGAACAGGTGACGGTGCGACAGTTGCTGGCCCACACCGCCGGTTTGCCCGCCTGGCGACCCCTTTTTCGACAGCCCGATGCCGAATCTGCCCGGCACATGGCTTTGCACACCTTTTTGGCCTACAGACCAGGATCCCGCACAGTCTACAGCGATCTTGGATTGATCCTGCTGGGGCTGGCTTTGGAACGTCTGAGCGGAACCCGTCTGGATCAGATCTTGTACGCCCGGATCTTGCAGCCTCTGGGCCTGAGCCAAACTCAGTTTTATCCAGGGGATCCCTTTGACCCATCCTCTGTCTCTGGCTCTTGTGCCCCCACCGAGCTGTGTCCTTGGCGAAAGCGCCGCCTACAGGGGCAGGTTCACGACGAAAATGCCGCCCGCCTGGGCGGGATCGCCGGCCATGCCGGACTATTCGCCACGGCAGAGGAAGTAGCCGCTTTCGGGGAGAGTTTTTTGACGGGATCCCTGTTGCAGCCGCAGACGGTGAGGGAAATGACCCGCGAGCAGTTGCCTCAGCAAGGGGATGCCCACCGCTGTCACGAGCGCCGGGGTTTGGGGTTTGCCTTGCACTCCCCGGATCCCTTGGCCAGCAGCTCCCCGTTCAGCCCCAGCGCCTTCGGCCACACCGGCTTCACCGGAACCTCTCTGTGGATCGATCCAGAGCGGGAACTGGTGGTGGCGCTGCTCACCAACGCCGTCTACCACGGTCGGCGGGAGAACGGGTTCCAGGCTTTCCGGGTTGCCTTCCATCAGGCCATCCTAGAGGGGCTTTCTTGATCATTGAGTCCCTGACCGTTCCCGCTAGGGTGCCGTAGGCATAACCGAGGCTGAGGTGGACGAGACCTTTTACCGACAGTTGGCAGACATGCTCTCCCGCGGGCCGCTGGTGGTGGCCACGGTGGTCCGCACCCAGGGATCTGTGCCTCGCCAGGCGGGGGCAAAACTGGCCGTGGGATCTGATGGCACCCTGTTGGGCACCATTGGCGGTGGAGCTGCCGAAGCGGAAGTCATTGCCCGAGCGCAAACCCTTTTGCAGACCGCTGTTCCCGTTGGCGATGGGGAGTCCTCGCCGGCTGGGATGCAAGTTTCCCTTGACCTCAACAGCCCTCCCCTGGGCGTTTGCGGGGGACGGATGCACATTTGGCTACAGCGATGGCAGGGATCCCTTGCCCAAACATTGGCGGCCCAGATCCTCCAGGCTCTGACCCAAGGGCCAAGGGCTTGGCTGATCACCCCCCTCGATCCCCAGGGGTTCCCCTACCTCAGCTAGAAATCGCAGGAGCCCCGCACTGTACCCGTAGGGTCAGTGTCGGGAGGAATGCGGAAGTTACGATAGAACCATGACCCAAGTCCTGACCGTCTCCTGTAAGCTCAAGGTGTCCCAGTCGCAGGCCGCAAAGTTGGACGCGACCTTGGATGCCTTTGTGCAGGCGTTGAACTGGGTCAACCAAAACACGCCCGAGAAAGTCACCAACACCGTTAAACTTCAATCTCTGTGCTACCGCGAAATCCGTGCCCGGTTCGGCTTGTCCAGTAACTTGGCAAGGACTACGTCCCGCTTACGCGACCAGCAGGTCTGCAGACGGCTGGCCGGTGCCCGCAAGGTTGCCCGACAGAAAAACCGCCCCGTCAAAGCGTTGTCGCTACGCGACGCTAACGCGAACAAGGGGGGCTTCGCGACCTATGACGCTCGTATCTTTTCGTTCCGCGAGAAAGACTGGACGGTGTCGCTGACCACAGTGGAGGGTCGAGAGCGCTTTGAGCTGGCGATTGGCCGTTACCAGAGAGAACAGTTGGCGGGCTCCAATCCCAAATCGGCCACTCTGGTCAAGCGCAGAGACGGCTCCTACTACATCCAGATTTGCGTAGAGAAAAAACCACCCAAGCAACAAGATACCGACAAGGTGATCGGGGTGGATTTGGGAAGGATAGATATCGCTCATACCTCAGAGGGGAAGAACTGGAATGGACAGCAGTTGAACAGAGTCCGAGACCACTACTCCCGGTTGAGGGCGGCACTCCAACGCAAAGCCAGTAAGGGCACACGCAGTTCGCGGCGCAGATGCAGAGAACTGTTGCAACGGCTGTCTGGCAAGGAGAGACGCTTTCAGTCGCGTCAGCGTTGCGTAGCAAAAACGTGGGTCAATCATCGCATCTCCAAAGCTATTGTCTCTAGGGCAAAAGCCACAAACAGCGCTCTTGCTCTGGAAGACTTGACAGGGATTCGGGAAAGGGTCAATCAACAGCCACGCAGCAAAGCCGAACGGCGCAAGGCCAACAGTTGGGCGTTTTATCAACTCCGTCAATTTTTGGAGTACAAGGCTCTGCGTGCGGGGGTTGCTCTGATTCTTGTTCCGCCTGCCTACACGTCGCAGACCTGTCACAAGTGTTTGCACATCCATCCCGACCCTGCGCAATCCTATCGCAGTGGGAAGCAGTTCAAGTGTGGGCACTGTGGATGGGAAGGGGATGCGGACTGGAATGGGGCCAACATGATTGCCAAGCTTGGGGCTGTCGTAAACCAGCCTAGAGGCCCGTGGTTGGCTTGCCAACTGCAGGGCTACCGAAAGCCCGCCCTGTACTGCGAAGCAGTCAGGGCCGGGTAGTTTACTCGGCTCTTTGCCCCCATCGGTCTGGAGATCCACGCCGAAACCCCCGCCGAGATTGCCATCAGCATCACCGCCCAGCTCATCCAGGTGCGACGGGGATCCCCGAAGACAATACCCACACAAAAGGGCGAAACTTAGGCGTAGGCTTGCCGGTTGGCCCGAGAACAAGCTAGGCTAGAAAAGCGCCGCGGGGTAGAGCAGCCTGGTAGCTCGTCGGGCTCATAACCCGAAGGTCACTGGTTCAAATCCAGTCCCCGCTATGCCTGAGAGACGGTTGGTTAAAGCAGTGTCCGCACATCCACCACCTTGCCACTGACTGCCGCCGCTGCCACCATGGCCGGGCTCATGAGCAGGGTGCGCCCGCTGGGGGATCCCTGGCGGCCCTTGAAGTTGCGGTTGGAAGAAGAGGCGCTGATCTGGCGCCCCACCAACCGATCCGGGTTCATCGCCAAACACATGGAGCAACCGGGATCCCGCCACTCAAACCCTGCCGCCTCGAAGATCTCCCGCAAGCCCTCCTGTTCTGCTTCCTGCTTTACCCGTTCTGAGCCGGGCACCACAAACGCCTTCACCCCTGGGGCCACCCGCCGCCCCTTGGCAATCTTGGCTGCCTCCCGCAGGTCGCTCAAGCGGCCATTGGTGCAACTGCCGATGAAGCAGACATCCACCGGTGTCCCTACAATGGGATCCCCTGGCTGCAAGTCCATGTAGGCATAGGCCTCTTTGGCCAGTTCCCGCTCGCTTTCCGGCAGATCCTCGGGGGCAGGGATCCGCTCATCCACCCCAATACCTTGGCCGGGGGTGATCCCCCAAGTAACCGTCGGCGCAATATCTGCGGCCTGGAAGACCACCACATCGTCGTAGCGGGCATCGCCGTCGCTGGCCAGGCTTCTCCACCAGGCTACCGCCTCTTCCCAATCCGATCCCTGTGGGGCAAACTCTCGCCCCCGCAAATACTCAAAGGTCACCCCATCGGGGTTGACGTAGCCGCAGCGGGCCCCTCCCTCGATGGACATGTTGCAGAGGGTCATGCGCTCTTCCATGCTCATGGCTTCAATGGCGCTGCCCCCATACTCGTAGGCGTAGCCCACCCCGCCTTTGACCCCCAGCTTGCGGATGATATGCAGAATTACATCCTTAGCGTAAACTCCCGGCCCCAACTTGCCGTGGATCTCAATGCGGCGCACCTTGAGCTTGGACAAAGCCAAAGTTTGGGTGGCCAATACGTCTCGCACCTGGCTGGTGCCGATCCCAAAAGCAATGGCCCCAAAGGCCCCGTGGGTAGAGGTGTGGCTGTCCCCACAGGCAATGGTCATCCCCGGCAGAGTTAACCCCTGCTCCGGGGCAATCACATGCACGATCCCCTGCCGACCGGAGCCGCTGTTGTAGAAGCGGATGCCGTATTGCCGGCAATTGCGCTCCAATTCCTGGATCATCTCCTCTGCCAAGGGATCCGCAAAAGGCCGTGCCCGGTTGTCGGTGGGAATGATGTGATCCACGGTGGCCACCGTCCGCTCGGGAAACAGAACCGGCAGATGACGCTCCCGCAGCATGGCAAAAGCCTGCGGACTGGTCACCTCGTGAATTAAGTGCAGGCCGATGAACAACTGCGTCTGCCCAGAGGGCAAAATCCGCACCGTATGGGCATCCCACACCTTATCGAATAATGTCCTCTCGCTCATCTTCCTCGGCCCGCAGCCAAGTCCTGTAAACTTTCAATGTGCTACTTGGGGAAAAGCTTGTCAAGGCACAGGCCTCCGTTATCTCTGGGCAACGCTGCTGAGCTGAGCGAGATGCAGCCCTTCTTTGAACATCCCCAGCCGGCAAAGGCGGGTCGGAGTCCTCAAGCCAGAAAACCTGTTGCCAGCCCTTCAAACGGGATCCCTGAAGGCCGGCCAAGGCAAAAAGCGATAGCCCGCCTCTTGAATGGCAGCGACGATATCCGGCAGGGCCTCTGCGGTGTGGGGCCAGCGATCGTGGAGCAGCAAAACCAGGGGCTGATCGGAAGCCTGGATCGCCGGCAACTGAGCTCGAACACGCTCCAAAAGTTGGGCTGCGCTTTGGCCCGCGTAAGCATCTTCCGGGCTCATGTTCCAGTAAAGAACTCGATATCCTGCCTGCTCCAGAGAGCGACGCAAAGCAGAATCTAGGCGAAAACCTCCCGGTGGGCGAACAACCAGTTGGGGATCCAAGTTCAGCGTTTTGAGCAGTTGGGTCGTCTGATCCACCTCAGCATAAAACAGCTCGTTGCTTCCGTAGAGACGTTGATAATCGTGGGTAAAAGTGTGATTGGCTAGGGTGTGGTGATGGGCCTGGATCAATTGAGCCAATTCAGGAAATCGGGAAACGTGGGTGCCGATAACAAAGAAAGTGGCCGGGATTTGAAGATCATCCAAAACCTGTAAAAGTCGGGGGGTGGATTGGGGCCAGGGGCCATCATCAATGGTCAGAAAGGCAGAACGAGGCGGCACTTCCAGTAAAGGCCCCAGCATTTCTTCCAAGGGCAGTTGCAAAGGTTGGCTGTTTTCCGCCGGATCGAGAAAGTCGGGATCCGGGATCCAGCTATGCTGCAGAAACACCTCCACACGAGGGGGAGCAGGGGTAATCAACAGTCGCCCCGTCTGCTCATTTTGGTTGCCCCAGCTCAGCCGATAGGGCAGATCCGAAGCGACCTCGACGGTTGTTGTATGGGTAATGACTCCGTAGGGGATGTCGATCACATAATGCCCGTTCACCTCTTCTTGATGGATCCAGGCTGCCGAAGGAGCTGATAGATAAATGAGCAAATCTTGGGGATTGGCACCGCGCACCACCCGAATGCTTTCGATGGGGAGAATGAGGTTGTATTCCGAGGTGGCCGTCAGGTTCAGCTCAAAAAGAGGCTGGGCCTCTACCGTGCAGTAGTAGATCAGTCCAACCAGTAGGAAGGCTAGGCAAAATATCAACGCTTTCAACACTTTCAGAGAGTGCATGGAATGGCTTAATCCTTCGCAACCAATCATAGGACAGAAGCCACCCAAGCTCGATAGAGCCCATCAATTTAGTGAGGATCCGGAAGGCCCTGGGATCCCAGGTGGCGAGAGCAGGCGCTCTTCCCATTTACGTGCAGGTGAGGCCCGTCGGATGTCCCGCCAAATGGCTGTGGCAGCTAGGGTGCCATCGGCAACCGCAATCGCCACCTGGTTCAGGCCCTGCTTCAAATCGCCCAGCGCAAACAGCCGCGGATGGGCAGTGCGACACCACTCGTCGGTCAACAGGTTTTCCCCTTGCCATTTCAAGCCGGGGATCCCTTTCAAATAGGCATTGTGGTATCTGGCGCCCATCGCCACCAAGCCGGTAGTTGCTTCGATGTAAGTGCCATCTTCCAACTCCACACCCTGCAATTGATGGTTTTCTCCAAGAAAGCGGCGAATAGGAGATTCGTAGAGGGGGTAGCCATGATCCGCCAGTTTTTTGCGCATGTCGGGGCCGACCGAGCAGAGGCCGTGGGTCAACACCGAGATATAGGGTGTAAACCAGTTGAGGACAAAAGCTGTATTGATCCGATCTTCCGAATTGACGATCAACACTGACTTTTGATCCCGCATTTCATAGCCGTCGCAGATCATACAGACATGCAGTGAATAGCCGGCGTAGTCGTAAACATTCTGCATATCCGACAACTGAGGCAGCTCGTCCATAATGCCGGTTGCTGCAATCAGATATTTGCTCCGAAAAATGGGGTAGAGGCTGTTAACTTTTCCCACCTTGACCTTGACTGCAAAAAGGTCTCCCTCATCGGTGGCATCTTCCACGAAGCCGCGCAGGTAATCTACCCCTAAACTGAGGGCGTGCTCTGTTCCCTGTCGCAACAGCTCTCGTCCGGGAGTGGTCGGAGGCAATCCCAGATAATTGCGCAAATCCTGCATCCAAAAAGAGCGGCCTCTGCCCTTCTCCACCACCAGGCAACTCAATCCATAACGAGCCAGATAGATTGCCGCCGACAACCCCCCTGCTCCCCCTCCGGCCACGATCACGTCATAGATTTTGTTCAAAGCAACTTCTAGATTCCTGCTGCTCAGTTTCATGGACGGGATCCCCTCACGAGCTTTTTGCCGGGTGATCTCAGGTCGTTGGCTGCGGCCTGAAAAATCTTAAGAAACTCTATATGTTCCGAGGACTGCTTATCCTGCTGAGTCCACCACATTTCTGTTGAGGCGTGATCCAAGTGAAGGGAGCAGTCCCAACAACCGTCTAGCAACCGTCTAGAATGGGGACTGAACTCCCCCTTAGGAGAAAAGCCCTATGCCAGGTATCTTAGCGGCCATTGCCCTGATCTTTGTCGGCTACCTGTTCAACTCGGTCAAAATCATCAGCCAGGGGTATGAGGCATTGGTGGAGCGTTTGGGCAGGTTTCATCGCAAGCTGACCCCAGGATTGCACTTTATTCTTCCCCCTATCGATAGGATTGTGTTCCAGGAAACCATCCGCGAGAAGGTGTTGGATGTGCCTCCTCAGCAGTGCATCACCAGCGACAACGTCTCTTTGATGGCCGATGCGGTGGTCTACTGGCGCATCACCGACATGATCAAGGCCCGCTATGCGGTCGAGGATGTGCAGCGGGCTTTGATTAACCTGGTGCTGACGGCCTTGCGCGCCGAAATTGGCCGTATGGATTTGGATCAAACCTTTTCCTCCCGCGCCGAGATCAACGCTCGCCTTTTGACAGAGCTGGACGAGGCCACAGATCCCTGGGGGATCAAGATCACCCGCGTGGAAGTCAGGGACATTCAACCCTCCAAAACCGTGCAAGACTCGATGGAAAAACAAATGGCTGCCGAGCGGGAGAAGCGGGCCGCCATTCTGAAATCAGAAGGGGAGCAGCAGGCCAGCATCAACCAAGCGGCTGGGGCCGCCAAGGCGCAGCTATTGCGGGCAGAAGCGGAGAAACGGGAGCGGCTGCTGTTGGCTGAGGGCACGGCTGAAGCCATCAAGACCATCGCCGCCACTTTGCAAGAGAATCCAGAGGCAGCCAATGCGTTGCAATACCTGATGGCGCAAAACTATATCGACATGGGCCTCAAGGTGGGCAGCAGTCCCAGCGCGAAGGTGATCTTCATGGATCCCAATTCGATCCCTGGCACCCTGCAAGGGCTGCTCTCCATGGTGGACGTGGCCAAGGGTGGGGAAGGATCTCGCGCGGCGGCCTCTCAGAAGCTGCGTACCCCGGCTTCTTTCCCAACCGAAGTGGACTTTCCGCGGCTCGACTGAGTTTGACCGACCATGATGGCCCGGGATCCCGATTGGCTGCTGGTGGGACAGGTGGTGGCGGCCCACGGCTTGCGGGGCTGGCTGCGGGTTAGGTGCTGGTCGGATTTCCCAGAACGCCTCACAGAGCCCGGACCGCGCTGGCTGCAGCGGGATACGGATCCCGAGCCCCTGCTGCATTCCCTGATTGAGGGGCAGTTTTTCCCGGCTAAGGGTCTTTATTTGGTGCGACTGGAAGGGATCCCCAATCGAACGGTGGCTGAGACCTGGGTGGGGGCTAGGCTGCTGGTACCGGCTTCCCACCGCTTGCCCTTGCAGCCGGAAGAGTACCACTACCGCGATCTCATCGGCTTGACCGTCTATCGCCAGGGGGAGCTGCTGGGACAGGTTTCGGGGATTTTGGCAGCCGGCCAGGATGTGCTGGAGATAACAACCCCTGATCACCGGCAGGTGTTGATCCCCTTTGTGAAAGCCCTGGTGCCTGTCGTGGACTTGGAAAAAGGCGCACTGCACGTGCAGCCGCCGCCGGGGCTGGTGGAGAGCTTTCTGGGTTAGAGTTCGGCAAGACGGCCTGACTTCCGTACCTGCATCCCATCCTGAACTTGGCCCTCAGAAGCGTCTGTGTGGCCGTTCTAGCCTTTTGTGCTATCATGGGGACAGTTTTTTGATGATAAGCTGATTCCTGGCCTTTAAGGTCAATTTTTCTGGGTTTCTGTTGATCTTGGCCGGGAGCCTTCCTCGGGATTGGAGTTGGGAATGACGGAAAACTACGGTGCAGAGCAGATCCAAGTTTTGGAAGGCTTGGAGGCTGTGCGCAAGCGGCCTGGCATGTATATTGGCTCCACCGGGCCGAAGGGGTTGCACCATTTGGTGTACGAGGTGGTGGACAACTCTGTGGATGAGGCCCTGGCCGGCTATTGCAATGATATTCAGATCAGCCTGCATCCCGACGGCTCGGTATCCGTTTTGGACAATGGCCGCGGCATTCCGGTGGACATCCACCCCAAAACCGGGCAGTCGGCTCTGGTTACGGTGCTGACGGTGCTGCACGCGGGGGGCAAGTTTGGCGGTGGCGGCTACAAAGTCTCCGGTGGGCTGCACGGGGTGGGCGTGTCGGTGGTGAATGCCCTCTCCGAATGGGTGGAGGTGACGGTTTGGCGAGAGGGCAAGGTTTACTTTCAACGTTTCGAGCGCGGGGCGGTGGTGGGATCCCTGAAATCTGAACCCCAACCCAAGGGATCCAACCGGCGGGGTACAGAGGTGCGCTTCAAGCCGGATGGGCTGATCTTTCCCGAGCGAGAGTTTGACTATGCCGTATTGGCGGCCCGCTTTCGCGAGTTGGCCTACCTCAATGCCGGCTTGAAAATCACCTTCAGCGATCTGCGGCGGGATCCGCCTCACTGCGAAACCTATCAATATGCAGGCGGCATCAAGGAATATGTGGCCTTCATCAACCACGAAAAAACGCCCATCCACTCCGACATCATCTACATCCGAGGGGAGCGGGATGGTGTGGAGGTGGAAGTGGCCCTGCAGTGGTGCTCGGATGTGTACACCGACACTTTGATTGGCTTTGCCAACAACATCCGCACCAACGAAGGAGGCACCCACCTAGAGGGCCTGAAAACCTCTCTCACCCTCACCATCAACAGCCAAGCCCGCAAACTCAACAAGCTGAAAGATTCCGACAGCAACCTGGCCGGAGAAAATGTGCGCGAGGGGTTGACGGCCATCGTCTCGGTCAAGGTACCCAACCCCGAGTTTGAGGGGCAAACCAAAACCAAGTTGGGCAACACCGAGGTGCGGGGCATTGTGCAAACCCTCGTCTCCGAGGTGCTCACGGAGTACTTGGAATTCAACCCCAACGTGGCCAGGGGGATCGTCGATAAGGCCATCCAGTCCTTCAATGCTGCCGAGGCAGCCCGGCGGGCCAGAGAATTGGTGCGGCGCAAATCTGCCCTGGAATCTTCCACGCTGCCGGGGAAGTTGGCCGATTGCAGTTGCCGCGACCCGGCGGAGTCTGAGGTGTATTTGGTGGAAGGCGACTCTGCAGGCGGCAGCGCCAAACAAGGTCGGGATCGGCAGTTTCAGGCGGTGTTGCCCCTGCGCGGCAAGATTCTCAACATTGAAAAGGCAGATCCCGCCAAGATCTACAAAAACGCCGAAATTCAGGCCATGATCACAGCGCTGGGTTTGGGGGTGAAAGGGGATGAATTTGATCCCAGCCAACTGCGCTACCACCGCATCATCCTCATGACCGATGCTGACGTGGACGGCAGCCACATTCGCACCCTGTTGCTGACCTTTTTCTACCGCTATCAAAAGGCGCTTCTGGAACAGGGCTATGTCTATATCGCCTGTCCGCCGCTCTACAAAATCGAGTGGGGTCGCAACAATGTTCGCTACTGCTACAGCGACGCCGAGAAAGACCAAATCCTGCGGGGGCTGCCTGCCAACACCAAGTACACCATCCAACGGTTCAAGGGTCTGGGGGAAATGATGCCCGAACAACTCTGGGAGACCACCATGAACCCGGCAACGCGCACCCTCAAACAAATCACCATCGAAGATGCGGTGGAGGCGGATCGCATTTTCACCATCTTGATGGGAGATGCCGTTGGCCCCCGACGGGAGTTTATTGAGGCCCACAGTGCCCATTTGGATCTGGCGGCTCTCGATATTTAGCGACTCTCGATATTTAGCAACTCTCGATATTGGGTGGAGAGAACTCTGTCCCGCCTCTTCGGGGCCCACGGCAGGGGGAAAGTGCTCCGCACCGCTGGCGCGAACGTAACGGTGTTGCAGACGAGGCCGCAAACAGCCAAAAGCTCCTGGACGGGGCAAGATCCCAGTTGCAGCCCAGACCCTGTGGCAAAGTGAGGGAAGAGCGTTCCAGATCCTGCTATGCCTGCATTGCTTACGGCTCTTCTTGCGGTGCTGGGGGGCTATCTCCTGGGATCCATCCCGACCGGCTACTGGGTAGGCCGTTGGTGGGGAGGCATCGATATTCGCCAACAGGGATCCGGCTCTACCGGAGCGACCAATGTGTTGCGGACGTTGGGCAAGGGGCCCGCCCTGCTGGTGTTGCTGGTGGATGCTGCCAAGGGGGCAGCAGCAGTGGCTCTGGGATCGGCCTTGGGATCCGCGTGGTGGGTGGTTTTGGCGGCATTGTTCGCAGTGATCGGCCATAGCCGTTCCTGCTGGCTGGGCTTCAGGGGGGGCAAATCGGTGGCCACCAGCCTGGGGATCTTGTTGGCTATGGCTTGGCCGGTAGCCCTGACAACTTTCGGCGTCTGGCTGCTGGGGCTCGCCCTCACCCGCATCGTTTCCTTCAGCTCCCTGCTGGCGGCAGTGGCGGCTCCGGTGGTGATGTGGGCAACAGCTCAACCTTTGCCCTATTTGTTGTTTGCGTTGGCGGGCGGGGTGTATGTGATCGGTGCTCATCGGCGCAACATCGAGCGCCTACTGGCCGGGTCGGAGCCGCGCATTGGCCAAAAATGGACGCAATCTCCCTAATTTTCAAGGCACTGTGAAGCAGCTGTATTACTCCGCAACGCTATGCAACCGACCACAGTGGTTTTTGTCTACGGATCCCTGCTGCGGGGCAGCCAATACCACAGCTTGCTGCAGGGGGCAGAATTTTTGGGGACAGACAGCCTCAACCACATTGATCTTTACAGTCTCGGCCCCTACCCGATGGCAGTTCGTGGCCGAAACCGGCTCTACGGCGAGTGCTACCGCATCCCCTTGAGTCTATTGCCCCGATTGGACGAGCTGGAAGACCACCCGCGGGTGTACGAACGGCAGTGGGTGCAACTGGATAGCGGCACCTTTGCTTGGGTTTATCTGGGTCGGCCTGAGCAGGTGCAGGGGTGTTCCCTCATCCCCAGTGGCCGCTGGCTGGCTAGAGATCAAAGTGGAGCTTGACGCCCTCAACATACTGGGGCAGCACCAAAGACTCTATCCCACTGTTGTGCTCCGCACCGCTGTCGCGAACGCGAACGGCTGCCGACGGATCCCATTCTTGGGAATCAGACTCTTTGGCGGAGAGAGCACCGGCATCCACAGGGCTGGAAACGCGCTCCAGGTAGTAGATGCGATCCCCGCGTCGCCAAATGTCTGGCTCAGGCAGGTAGAAGAGCCGACCCGGTCGAGATGAGCCGCTCCTCAGCCGCTGCGGGCGCACCAACAACAAGGGCAGGCATAGATCGGCTTTGATTCGATAGGCAAACTGATCCCGCAGCCGTTCAAGGGTGGGATCCTCCAGTCCCATCTGGGCCAGGAAGGGATTGGGCAGCGCTGGTGCTGAAAAAGCGCTCCGCACCGCTGTCGGGAACGACTCTTGAGCCGTCAAGACATCAGCTTTATTGCTCCGCACTGCCTCCGGCAGGGTTGAGGCCGCATTCGCAGAAGCGTCACGTAGCGATAAAGGGAGAGGCAGGCCCAGGTCTGCCAACGTGGGTAGGGTGATCGAGCGCAGCTCAGCCCGGTTGGCCTCCAGATAGCCGGCCCAGCGCTGCAGTTGGGGGAAGGAAGGCTGCAAGGTGCGGATCCCTTCTGAGATGGGCATATCCGGCAGCAACACCGTCCAGATGGTGGCCGAAACCGAGAGTTTCACCATCAACTCGGCAATGGCCCAGTTTACCTGCGGATCCAGAGTCAGGATCAACAGAGTTTCCGCATGGTCGATATCGGCCTTCAACAAAGCAGACTCGTTCAGTACAGCTTCCTGCAGGGATCCGGGGATGGCTTCTGGCTTGCCGACTTCCTGGCTTGGGGCAGACTTGTGGGTGCCGTTGCCGTCAGAGGAATGAAGTTGTGGGGGCAAGCCATCTGCTGGACGACGCTTCGGCGTTCCTGACAGGGATGTGGAGGACTTACGGGATGGCGGGATGGAGTCCTTACCGTCTGTTGGGTGGGGAGCTTTGTAGCTGCCGTGCCCATTTTTGGAAGACCCAGAAACCAACGGGATCACCTCGACCGTCTGGTTGAGCGAGCGCATCAACTGGGCCAATTGGTTGGTGAGGGGATGATCGCCGATGATTATGGTGGAACTGCCCTGATCCAGACCCAGCCAACGGGCCACCCAAGCCGCGGTCAGCCCCTGTACCGTCACCGTCACTGAGATGGTCAAAAACACCAGCGCCTTGAGGGCATCCCCCCCAGTAATGCCCCGTTCTGTCAGCAGAATGGCAAACAAGGAGGCCACCGAAGCCGCCACAATGCCCCGAGGAGCCAGCCAAGCCACAAACAGCTTCTGCCGCCAATTCAGGTCGCTGCGCCAGGTACACAGCCACACGCTCAAGGGGCGGATGACCAGCATCAAGCACAGCACTGTGGCCAGGGATCCCCAGCCCAGGGCAAACACCGCCTTGAGGGAGAGCGTGGCGGTAAGCAAAATAAAGATCACCGAGATGGCCAACACCACCAACTGGCCGTGAAACTGCCGCACACCCCGCTCGGCAATGGCCGCCTTCTGCCGCACCACCAGGCCCGCCATCACCACCGCCATCAGCCCCGCCTCCGATCGCAGCGACTGGGCCAAGGCAAACACCCCCAGGGCCCCCGCCAGCACCACCGAGTTGCGCAGCTCCTCGGTTAAAAACTGCCGCGACCAAAGCAGGAAGGATCCCATCAGCCAGCCCCCCAGCGCTCCCACCGCCGACCCGATGGCCAGACGGCTGGACAACTGTTCCAGGGCCATGAGAAAACTGGGATGGCCGGAGAGCACCACCTGCAGCACCACCACTGCCAGAATGGCCCCGATGGGATCGATGAGCACCCCTTCTCCCTCCAGGAGCGTGCTGACTGCCGGATCGACCCGTACCCGCTTCAAGATGGGGTTGATCACCGTCGGCCCTGTTACCACCACCAGGGATCCAAACAAAAAAGCCAGCCGCCAGGGAAACTCCCCCAGATAGTGAGCTGCTGCCGCTCCCCCCACCAAGGTCAGCAGGGATCCCAACAAAACCAAGTTGCGCAGGCTATCGGATACCTGATTGAGACGTTGCAGCCGCAGGTTCAGTCCCCCCTCAAACAAGATCAGGGCCACCGCCAACGACACCAGCGCTTCCAGCCCGGATCCCATGACTTGGGGATGAACCCAGCCCAAACCATCTGGCCCCAGCAACAGGCCAAACAGCAGCAGGAATACAATGCTGGGCACTTTGACAAAATTGGCCAGCACCTGAGCAGCGATCCCAGCCACCAGGGCTAGCGTAAACAGGATCGTCAGCTCAAATGAATCTTGCATATTAAGGCTTAACCGAACGCAATAGCGGGACGGAGCCCTTACCTTTCCAGCTACTGAACGCCAACCCTCTCATTGTTTCCATCGTTTTGTTTCCATCGTTAACGTCGTTATTACTCCGCAACGCTAACGCCAATACAGACTGCTGGAAAGTCTCCAATCGTCAAGGTGGCTCTGCCCATCACGTCAGCAGTTCATGAGCTCGAACATGCAGAGTTAACCGAACATGCAGAGTTAACATTTAGTTAACCTCTGTGTGCTGGCTCCATAAAGTTGCAAAAGCTACACCCAGCTCCACTCTTTCTACAGTACACACGACTTACCTCAACGTATCACAGAGCGGGCTTGACGACCACTCTGGCGTTGGGCAGCTCTGTTGGGAATTGAAAGCAAATCGACATGCTGCCAAAAATCTCCCCTTCTAGGCTTTCTCGCCTTCCGGGTGGCTGAGACCCGTCTCTAAGGGCTTAACGCGACGGATGGGCAGATTGGCAATAAGAGCAGTCGTTCCCCCTTCCGTAGCCAAATGAAACTGCATTCCCTCTGAATCTAGCTCCACATAGCGGGACACCACCCCCAAAATCTCCAGGCGCATTGATTCCAGCGCCGCCGGGGTGAGGTCAGCGCGGTCATGGGCCAAGATCAGCTTCAACCGTTGCTTGGCTTGCTGGCGGCTGTTGCCGGAGTGCCGAGAAAAAAGCTGATCCAAAAAATCGAGGAGCATAGGTTTTGCCGGCCTTGTTACTCAGTTGTGAAAGTTGTGAACAGGTCAAAATTGCCATTCCAATCTGGATAAAGTGGGGAAAAACGACAAAACAGTTGTCAGAGCACCTTTTGGTTTAAAAACCGTTTGGCCCGCTCCCAAAAAGACTCGCTCAAGCTGGCCAGCTTGGGAAACTCCACCGCTTCCCCTTCTAGCCGTCTGGCAATGCGCTGGATGGCCTGAGCAGCCAGAGTTGGATTGGCGGAGAGAACCAGGGGCTCCCCTTTGTTGGTGGAGACGATCACCTCGCGGTCTTCTGGAATAATACCCACCAACGGGATGGCCAGCACCTCCACCACATCTTCCACCGACATCATCTGGCCGGCTGCCACCATGTCCGGGCGCAGGCGGTTGACAATCAGCTGAGTCGATGAAATCTGGGCGGCTTCCAACAAGCCCACCACGCGATCTGCATCCCGCACCGCTGCCACTTCTGGGGTGGTGATGATGATGGCCTCGTTGGCCCCGGCAATGGCATTGCGAAACCCTTGTTCGATCCCTGCCGGACAATCGATCAGCACGTAGTCATGGCTGCTGGCCAGCTTCTCGATCAACTGGCGCATCTGATCCGGATTCACCGCCGTTTTGTTGCGGGTTTGGGCTGCCGGCAACAGCGAGAGATGGGGGGTGCGCTTGTCTTTCACCAAAGCCTGCTCGAGGCGGCACTCCCCGGCAATCACCTCTAGGGCCGTGTACACCACCCGATTCTCCAGCCCCAGCAGCAAGTCCAGGTTGCGCAGGCCAAAGTCTGCATCCACCACCACCACCGAGCGACCCAAGCGCGCCAAGGCAGTGCCCAGGTTGGCCGTCACGGTGGTTTTGCCGACTCCACCTTTACCAGAGGTCATGACGATGACTCGGCTCATACTCCTCTCCGCAGAAAATCCTGAAGGCTGGCGATGCAGATGACATCTTCCTGTAGGTAAACCACTTCAGGGGTGTTGGGCAGGGATCCACCTTCTGGCGGACGGGCCACTTGATCGGCAATGCGCAACTGAGTGGGCTCCAACTGCAAAGCCAAAATTACAGCTCCCTTGTCGCCGTTGGCCCCCGCGTGAACCAGGCCCCGCAAGCGTCCCCAAACCCAAATATCTCCTCCAGCAATGATCTCGCCGCCGGGGTTGAGATCCCCCAACAGGAATACGGATCCTCTGTGACGCACGGACATGCCAGAGCGCACTGTCGAACGTAGGTACAGAGGTGTGGTGTCTGGGGGAGCAGGGGGAACTGCCTCCAAAAGGGAAGATTGCTCCACAGAATACCCCAACGTCGCTGCTGCAATCGCTGTCGAGCGGGATCGAGTTTGAACGCGCCACAGTTGCAGTCCATGCTGGGACAATAGGGTAGCAAGAACTTGTAAGGTAGACACATCCAACTCTCGCTGTTGGCTCCAGAGGGTGAGGGGAGCGACTCCGGCCCAGTAGGGTTTGCGGCTGCGCAACTGCCAAACCAGGTTTTCCCAAAGCTCTTCCCAAGGTAAGGTGCTGGGCAAGTGCAGATGAATCCCTTGTGCATCCGACCGAAAGTAAACGCTGCCCGTGGCCCAGGAGTCTGGAGATGGGGAGATTTCAGGGTTCCATGTAGGGGATCCCGTCATGACCGCCCTTAAACGTCTGCCTGAATATAGAGCCCTATCCTATTCCATTCCCCCAAGCCAGGGGAAACTCTCTCGGCGGTTGCCCTTGATAGCAAAGCGGTTTCGCTTGGGTGGCAGGACAATCTTGCTTCGGGATCGCTAACTTGAGGGTACTTGATGGAGCCAATTCCTGATGTTGAAACCTCGCCACACCCTCAGGCTGCTCGCGCCAGCAGGACAGGATCCTCTCCTCTCCAAGGGGTGGAGTTCTCGCGCGGTGAGACCGGTCGCCATTGCCCTACTCAGCATTCTTGCGGCATTTGGGATGGGATCCCCTGCCCATGCCCAAGATCTGGGCCGTTTGCTGATTCATGGCCTTCAGTGGCTGCAGGTGAGCCAGTTGAACGATGCCCAAGAGGTGAGCTTAGGCCGCCAGATCGATATTCAGGTCAAATGGGGGCGCGTCCAGGGTAGAAGCTCGAGCTGCAGGAGCAAACCAAAGCAGCAACGCCCACAGAGCCAGTGCCGGCCACCTTGCCCAGCGCCAATAGGAGGAATAGGGGATCCCTGCCATAGACTTTGCTAACTCACTAGTGTACCGTCCGCTTTGGATTTTGCCAGGGAGTGGCTGAAGCGAAGAGGACGTCATAGCTGCGCAACGCTAACGCGACTGGCCGGCATCGTCTCAGGAACCGTTGGGTCACAGCCGGCGGATCTCATGCCAAACTTTGGTTTAGAATAGGTTTAGAATATTTTTAGATTCGAGATTCAGTCTCACTCATTTGAACTTGGGGAGGCCAACCTTTAGCCTTGCCAAGGATATCCCTCTTCTGCAGCGCTCCACTGGGATCTAGCTTCCTGCCCTTTCCCGTCCTGTTTTGTTCATTATCTCTATTATCTCTACCAACTCAGGAGTTTCTTATGGCCGTTCCAAATGGTCATTCCGGCACGCTTCCAGAGCAAGAGGCTTCTTCTATGGGAAAGGACGCCCTCCCGCTAACGCAAACGGGTAACGCTCTAAACCTGGCTCCTCTGCCTGCTGACGGGGCCTCTGTAGCTGCTCAGATGCCGGTACTGCTGGGGGAGAAATCCGGCCCGCCCGTGTTTCCCAGCCCTGTCAAGTTCAGCGAAATTGAGATTGACCACCGTCCGGTTGGGGCTTCAACCCTGAAAGTGGTGGATTACTATGCCGACGGACGTCCAGTTACTGCTGCAACTCTCAAAGTCGTGGACACCTGGGGCGAGGGACGCCCAACGGTTGCCTCTGGGGCCAAATTCATCCATGATCCCACGCTCAATCGGCCGATAATGGCTGATGGCCTGAAAATTGCCAAAACCTTTATGGGCAATCGCCCCATTGAGGCCAGCCCCCTCAAGGTGATGCGCTAGCCCAGATCCCCAAGGGGGGCCAGGGATCCCCTTGCTAACCTAGGTTAGGGCACAGCAGGGCAGTGAGCATGGAGATCCTGGCGGTTCTCTTGGGGCTGTTGGCGAGCTTGGGAGGAGGAGCGGGCTATCTGGCGGATCAGACGGCGCGGCAGCTTTTGCTGGATCAGTTGGATCGGGCAGAGGTTTTGGAGGTGCGTATTCAAAGCCAGCCCAATTACCGACTGCTGAATGGCCAAGCGGATCGCCTGCTGATCGCCGGTCGCGGGCTCTATCGAGCGCCCTTTCCCCGCATCGAGCTTCTGGAGCTGGAAACCGATCCGGTGGCAATTGACCCCTCTTTTTTCCAGGGGGCTCCCTTGCGCCTGACGCGACCTCTGCAAGCGGCGGTACGGGTGTTGGTGCGGGAAGAGGACTTGAATGCCGCCCTCAACAAGCCAGAGGTGCTCCGCCAGTTTCAGGATATCCGGGCCGATCTGCCCTTTGGGGGAGCTGGAAGGGAAGCTCGCCGTTTTGATCTGCGTCAGCCTCGAGTCGAGTTTTCGGATCCCAGCCGCATTCAGCTCTCTGCCCTCTTGGTGGAGAAAGACGGCGGTACTGAGCAAAAGGACTCCGTCCCGCTAACGCGAGCGGTGGAGGTGGTGTTTAACACCGGGATCCGCGTGGAAGAAGGGCGCAGCCTAAAGCTGGAGAATCCGGAGTTTGTGATCGGTTCTGTGCGGGTTCCCGATGAGATCTCAGCAGCGTTTTTGGGCGGGCTCAATGAGGTGCTTGACCTGCAAGAGCTGGAAGAGATTGGGATCCTGATGCGGGTGCTCAGCCTAGAGATAGAGCCTGACCAGTTGCAGGTGATTGGGTTTGTGCGGGTGGAAGGGTTGGAAAGGACCTCGTCCCGCTAACGGGGATCCCCATTGAGCAGGGATGAGCTCCCCAGGGCTGCGCTCTAGCAGGAGAGCTGCTCTGTCAAACTGGATAAAGATCAGCCAGGCTGGAGATGGGATTATGGCCTTCGATTGGTTTCGCCGCCGCTATACCGACTCTACCGACTCTTCTGGTGAAGCAGAGCCTTCGCCACCGGCCCCGGAACCGGCGGAGATCTCCCCGGAAGACTATTTGGCTTTTGCCAAAGCCGCCTATGCCAACCTGAAGGCCCGTGCTGCTGCCCAAGCCCCACCGGCAACCCAGGACTCTGTCCCACCTGCGCCAGCGGAAGGGATCCCTGCAGAATCCGTCCAGCCACAGCCACCGGCCTCGACTGAGGACTCCGGCCCACTTGCCCAAGCAGAACCCCGTGAACCCGTTCAGTCCTCCACTCCAACACAAGAACCAGCATCTCCAGAATCGCCCCCTGTGCAGCCGGCGGCAGCTCCCTCATTTTTCGATCTGGCTCCCCGTGCTGCTGAGCGTCTCCAAGCCCTGCAAGCCAGCGCTGTGGACGAGCCCAAACCCCAGGCGGCGACTGCAGCAGTTGCTCCTTCTCCAGAGACGGGGCCGGAAGAGCTGGTCTTCGATGAGGGCTTCCGCTGGTCAGCCGAGATCTTGGCGGCTCAAGGGCGCAAACCGGAAGAGATTTCCGTTGAGGAAATCTCCTGGCTGCAAAAGCTGCGGCGAGGCTTGGGCAAAACCCGCCTTAACCTGATCAACCAGTTGAAAGCCCTGGTAGGCCGCGGCCCTCTGGATCAGAAGGCTGTGGAAGAAATTGAGGCCCTGTTGCTGCAGGCCGATGTGGGGATCGACGCCACCGAGCGGATCATCCAAGCCCTACAAAAGCGCATGCGAGAGGAGGTGGTGCCCCCAGAGGAGGCCGTCAAATACCTCAAGCAGCAGATGCGGCAGATGTTGACGGTGGGGGATCCCACCTTTGCGCCGCAACGGGACACGCTCAACATTTGGTTGATTGTCGGGGTGAATGGGGCGGGCAAGACCACCACCATTGGCAAAATTGCCCATGTTGCCCGCGAGTCTGGATACCGCTGTCTGATTGCTGCTGCTGATACTTTCCGGGCTGCTGCTGTGGAGCAGCTCAAGGTTTGGGCAGAGCGAGCAGGGGTAGAGGTAATCGCCAATCCCTCTCCCAATGCCGATCCGGCAGCGGTGGTTTTTGACGCCATCACAGCCGCCAAGGCCAGGGGCACAGAGCTGCTGTTGGTGGACACGGCAGGCCGTCTGCAAAACAAGAAAAACCTGATGGACGAGCTAGCCAAGATCCGCCGCATCGTTGACAAAAAAGCTCCCGAAGCCAAAGTAGAAAGCCTTCTGGTGCTGGATGCCACCCAAGGGCAAAACGGGTTGCGCCAAGCCGAGGTGTTTGCCGAGGCTGCCAAGTTGAGCGGTGTGATCCTGACTAAGCTGGATAGCACCGCCAAGGGGGGGATTGCCCTGGCCATTACGCAGCAGATGAACCTGCCCATCCGCTTTATCGGCGCCGGAGAGGGGCTAGAAGATCTGCGGCCTTTTTCCAGCTACGAGTTTGTGGAAGCTCTTCTAAGCGAGTATTGAGGCACCCCCTCTCTGAGAAGGGCCATTGTGAAGGAGCATGACTCTAGTCAATAATAAGCTCAACTATACTGAAAATAATGTATAATATGTTCAGTACGGATTACTACCAGTTGATCTTTCTGTTTACTTTCGAGTCTGCCAACATGGTAGCCAAAGCAAAGCAGAAAATTGGTAGTAAGACGACACGGAAACTGCGCTTTGGGTATTCTACTCAAAGCTTTGCGGGATACCGCCATTCTGGTTGGAAACAAACAGAATGCTATCGCTGCATAGTTGAACAGTGATGTTCAGCAGTGTTCAGCGTAAATGTATCAGACACACAGATCCAGGCTTTGTTGGGCGTCGCCCCCGCTTTCTGCCCTGGAGTGCTGCAGTGGTGGGGGCAGGTTTGCTTTGGGCCTGGAGCGGGCATCGCTGGATCCAGAGCGGGTTGAACCTGGTTCGGGCGGGATCCGCGCAGGATACAGAAGCTTTGCAGGAATTTGTAACCACCTTGGCTCAGGTGTTGTCGGGGGTGCTGGGCTTTACCCTCTCGGTGGTGACCATTGTGGTGCAGTTGAGCGCGGATCGCTTCACGCCAAAGGTCACGGAGCTGTTTTTGCGCGAGAAAGTCAATTTCTACCTCTTCTTTTTCCTGATTTTGGCCAATGTGGTCAGTTTGTGGAGTTCGGCAGCCCTGGGCCTTTACGTTCGTGTTGGCGTTGCGGAGCAACACCCTCCAGGGTTGCTCGTCGGGCTGAATCTGCTGCTGGGCACAGCTTCGTTTTTGATGCTGATCCCCTACTTTCGCTTCGTGTCTCACTTTTTGCAGCCGGCTTCGATTATCCATCGCATTGAGCAGCAAGTGCGGCAGGCCATCCTGGGATCCCTTGCTTCCAGGAGATCAGGATCGGACTCCGGATCCAAGAGGGGCTATTTCTCCCGTTGTTCACTGCAACTGCGGCCTCGTCACGACAACGTTGTGCAGCAACAGCGATGCGCAGGAATACAGGGTGCCGTAGGCATAGCAACAGAGCAGCACTCTCCAATGGGCGAATGCTCGCCAGCTCATCAGCGCTGCCTCTCGGCTCTGGATGAAATCAAAAGCATCGCCACCAGCGCTCTCCGCCAACAGGAGGGAAGCATTCTCTTGGAAGCCTTGGATAGCCTGAAGTCTCTATGGGTCTTCTATGCCGCTCACAAAGCACAACTGCCCCCTGCCTGGTTTCTCTTTACCCCGGCTCTGCGGCGGGATCCGGACTTTGCTTCGGTGGATAGGGGCCTGCTGGGCCGGATCGAGGCAGAAGGATCCTGGCTGGAGCTGATCGCGTAAGCGGGACGGAGTCCTTAGATCCTGCGGCAGTATCAAGCCTTATTTGCCGATCGCGTAAGCGGGACGGAGTCCTTAGGGCTAAACGGCATGCGCCAGGCGAGCACCCTGGTGGCCATTCACAGCCGGGAGCTGGGGATCCGCGCCCTGGAAGCCCAACAACTCACGGTAGCGGGGTGGGTGATCAAGTTTTTCAATACCTATCTGCGGGCCGTCATCAACGCGCGAGACATCCGCAGCGGCTACAACCTGCTCAAGCAGTACCGCTTGTTGGCCGAGGCAGCCCTACAACACCGCCAGTCGGCTCTGGTCTTGCAGATTGTTGGCTACTTTCGCTATTACAGCCTGATTGCCTACAAAGCTGGCCTCTTTTTCCTATCGCGTAAGCGGGACGGAGTCCTTTCTGAAACCTTTGGCTTTGATCTGGGAATGTTGGCCCAGTCGAGCTGTGCTCTGGGCTCTGAAACAACGGAAGCCATTGTGCAAGCCTTGTTACGCCTGGATCAAGACCCCGTTCGCGTCAGCGGGACGGAGTCCTTAAGCGAGCAACAGGAAACCACCCTGCGTGGGATCCGCAAAACCCAAGTCCGCTTGGCAGCCTATCGCGTCAGCGGGACGGAGTCCTTTTTCCTCAGTCGTGGCCGGGAGGACTGGGCCAGGCTGTTCGCGTAAGCGGGACGGAGTCCTTAGAGCTCCTCTGGATCTCTGGAGCTTCCCTAAAAAATTCTGCCGATCGCGTAAGCGGGACGGAGTCCTTGTCTAGTCTGGTTAGAGCCGCCCCTTGCTGACTTGTCCCATCGCGTTAGCGGGACGGAGTCCCATGCGTCCTTTCGGCAACCCCAACCGTCTGGGCAGTTCTCCTAGCCGCAGATCCCTGCCGGGATCCAGCTCCTTCGTTCAGTTTCGCCGCGACCCACACCTAGTGCCCTTTTGGGGCCTAAGCCTACTAGTCATGGGCCTGGCGGTGCCCCTGTTTGTGCTTTCGGGGGCGGATCCCAGTTTGGCTGGCTGCGACGAGAGCTTTTATGCCCAAATGGCCCGCGAGCTGCTGCGGGGAGGGCATTGGCTGGGGCCCACTTTTTTGGGGGAGCCTTTTTTCGAGAAACCCCCTCTGCTCACCTGGAGCGTGGCCCTCAGTTTTGCCCTGTACGGGGTAAACGAGTGGGCAGCGCGGCTGCCAGGGATCCTCGCTGCTTTGCTCTCCATTCCCCTGGTGGGTTGGATTGGGTGGTTTTTTTTGCCGATGCGGGCGGCCTTTTTGGGGATGGCGGTTTTGCCCCTGTGCTACCTCTGGGTGCAGCAGGGGCGGCTGGTGGGGCAGGATGTGCCCTTGACCTTTCTGGAGCTGCTGGGGATCCTGGGGCTGGTCAACGGTATCCGCGGCCACAGGGTTTGGTTTTGGCTAACCGGAGTGGCCTTCGGGCTGGGCCTGCTGATGAAAAGTGCCATGATCCTGCTGCCGGGGGCGGCTTTGCTCCCCTATCTCGTGCAGCAACGGCGCCGCTGGATGGGATCCGCCCCATTTTGGCTGGCGCTTGGGCTGGGCTTGGGGATTTTTGGCCTCTGGCTAGGTCCAGCCATGCAGGTGTATGGCCCACAGGTGCTGACCACCCTGGTGGGGAAGGTGTGGGATCTGGGGCAAGAGCCCTTCCATGCGGATGCCACCGGCTGGTACTACCTTTGGCACATTCCCGTTCATGGCTTCCCGTGGACGGTTTTGGCTTTGGTGGGTGGCTTTCTCCTGGTGCGCCAGCAGCCGGGATCCACGCTGCTAATCTGGTCTTTCCCCCTGCTGCTGCTGTTGTTGTTGCAGCTTTATCCCACCAAAACCCCCTACTACACCGTGCAGCTTTACCCTTGGCTGGCTCTCTTGGCCGGGGTAGCCTTGGATCAAGCGTTGGCTATGCGGGGTCGCGTCAGCGGTGCGGATCGCGTTAGCGGGACGGAGTCCTTGCACTTAAAGCCCCGTCTGGCTCAGGTGATCTCTTGGGGCCTGGCAGCGGTGGGGCTGCTACTGTTGGGTTTGGGGGTGGCCGTCCGGCTAGGTGTAGACGGTCTGGAGCTCCTACAGCCTCATGCTTGGCCGCTGGTGGTGATGGGTGTTTTGTACCTCTTGCTGCCGGGGATCTGGAGTTGGCGGCGGGTGTTGCGCTGTGCCGGCGAGCTGTGGGTGGGAACCCTCTTGTTGGCCGGGATCCTCGCTATGATCACCATCGTCTTGCGGCCTGATTTCGGCAACTTCAGCCCTGCTTTTGCCCAAATGGATTGGAACCAAATGCTGCCCCCGTCCGTTCGCGCTATTCGGACGGAGTCCTCGACAGAGGCTGGGGAGACGGTGGTGGATATTGGCCGCAGCGGCTTGCCGGATGTCTGTCAGGCCCAGGCCATCGCTTTTTATACCCCCCATCCGGGGAGATGGGTGGATGATCAGGCTCTGCGACGAGGGGAGCATGGAGACTACCTTTGGGTATCTCCGGTGCAGGCAGAACAGGTGGAGATCCGGGATTTGGGGTTACAACCTCTAGCGGTGGTGGAGGGCTGGCAACTGGTGCGCCGTTTGGATCCCCTTTCGGAGTAGGGCAGCGGGGAGCCTCTTTGAGTTTAAAAATCTTAAGTTTAAGAATCCTAGGAAGTGTTAAAGCATGGCGGGAATAGCGGAATCGGGCCGGTCGTGGGTGTCTCTAGAGCGTACCTGGGTAATCCAGGGATTGGCTTGGCTGGCAGCGCTGCTATTTGTGGCGGGGGTGATCCTGCTGGCGGGGGCTTCACCTCTCCAGGTGGCGGCCAGCATGTGGCAGGGGGCCTTCGGCACTGAAGCTCAGTTTGGCCGGGTTTTGGCAACGCTGGCTCCCCTTGTCCTCTGCTGCTGTGGGCTGGTGTTTACGTTTGTTGCCGGTCTCTACAACTTGGGCATCGAAGGGCAAATGGTGGTCGGGGCAATTGCGGCCACGTTTCTGGTGCGTCTGGAAGCGGGATGGTTGCCGCCGCCACTGGCCATTACCTTGGCGCTTTTGGCCGGGATCCTGGGGGGGGCGGGCTGGGGCCTGTTGGCTGGGATCCTGAATGTGTGGGGGCGGGTCAACGAGATCTTCGCTGGGCTGGGGCTGAATTTTGTTGCCCAAGGTTGGGTGCTCTACCTGATCTTCGGCCCTTGGAAAAGGCCGGGGGTGGCTTCCATGAGCGGGACGGAAGTGTTGGATCCCCGTCTGTGGTTGCCCACCTGGGGGCGGTCAGAGGCCAGTCCGGTGGCGTTGCTGCTGGCCCTGTTGGCTTTGGCCCTGACGGTGCTGGTGGTGGGCAACACTCGCTTCGGCCTGCAGTTGCGGGCGGTGGGGAAAAACCCTGTAGCTGCTTTCCGGTTGGGGATCCCGGCTACCCGTAGGTTGCTCATGGCATTTGCCTGCTGTGGGGGCTTAGCAGGGCTGGCGGGCGCCTTGCAGGTGTTGGCTCTGTTCCATCGCCTCATCCCCAATATCTCCAGCAATTTGGGCTTTCTGGCCTTGTTGGTGGTGATGCTGGCAGGCTTTAACCCCCTGCTGATTTTGCCGATTGCCTTTTTCTTCAGCAGTCTTAACATCGGCAGCTTGCAACTGCCTCTCTCTTTGCAATTGGAGTCTTCTTTGGCCGGTGTGATTCAGGGATCCCTGGTGTTGTTCGTCTTGCTGGCCCAAGGGATCAGCCGCCGCTACTTCCTTGGGAAAGGTTAATGGCTTCGGCGATTTCTGGGATCCCTTTGCGTTAGCGTTGCGCAACAACGAGATTTAACTCCTATCCCGGGGGAAAACTTTGGATTTTTCTGCTCAGGACAGTGGTGCGGTTCCTCTGCCGTAGGCATAGCACCATCAACATTGGGAAATGAGGCTATCGTAGAAGGATGAATCGGACATCCCCTTTTTCAAATCGACCGCTCATCGGCGTTACCACCCGCAACCGCAATGACGAGGGAGACTTTGTAGCGCCAGGCCGCTATGTGGATGCCATTCGTGCTGCCGGAGGAATCCCCGTTCTTTTTCCCCCAGGCGAAAGCGAGCCCCAGGTTTTGCTGTCTTGGGTGGATGGCCTGGTGTTGACCGGTGGCGGCGACCTCTGCCCCAGCACCTTTCGCGGTAGCGGGACGGAGTCCTTTGGAGAGGATCCGCAACATCCCCAGGTGCGCTATGTGAACGCGGAGCGGGATCGATTTGAGGTGGCCCTGGCTCAGGCCGTGCTGGCCCAAGGGATCCCTGTTTTAGGCATTTGCCGGGGGATGCAATTGTTAAATGTGGTCAGTGGCGGCAAGCTGTTCGCGGTAGCGGGACGGAGTCCTTGCGGGCATGAAAGATGTCTTGGTACTCAAATACGCTCGTTAGGCTGAGGCTTTGCCAGGGCGGGATCCCTCTGCGGCAGCTCAACACCCCAGTAGCCAGCAGAAAGCTGCCCCATGCTAGGCTCTAGGCGGTGCTGCCCTAGTCGGCAAGGGGGGACTTGAAGGATATGAAAAAAAGGGTGGGCAGGGTAGTTTTCGCAAGTGCTTTAACTTTTTTTGCCAGTTCAATTCTTCTGAGAGCCTACGGTTCGCATTCAATCGAGTGGGCTCGCCAGTTCGGAACTCCTGCGAATGAGGTGGCTGACTCTATTGCTGTCGATCGCGCCAGCGGTGCGGAGCACTTTCGCGCCAGCGGTGCGGAGCACTTTGGACAGGGCAATGCTTGGGTAGCGGGAACCACTACGGGAGTCCTTCCTGACCAGTTGAGCGCTGGGAGCTGGGGTGCTTCTGTGCTTCAAGTACAGTCGCTAAGCCTGAGCTTCCTTCTCTTGGGAGAGCGGCCATGCACCGAATAGCTGCTTTGCCAGGGGGATGGGATCCTTCCCAATCCGGCGTCATTTTCTTGGAGCAGGATCCCGCTCCCATCGTTATCCTTTCGGCAGCCGATACGGATCTCACGGCCTTGAGCGCAGCCCTGCGCCTGTTGCCCGGCGATTTTCCGGCGGTGCGGGCGGCCAATTTGTTGCAGTTGCAACAGCCCCTAAGCCTGGATGACTATGCCGAGAGGGTGCTGCGGCGGGCGCAGGTGGTGCTCCTTCGCCTGTTGGGGGGAAGGGCCTACTGGAGCTATGGCCTGGAGGTAGCCAAGCAGGTGGCCGCCGAGGAGGGATCCACCCTGATCGTCATTCCTGGGGACGATCGCCCCGACTGGGATTTGGTGAGCCATTCCACTGTGCCCCTGGCGGTGGCGGATCGGGTGTGGCGGTACTGGCTGGAGGGGGGAGCGGAGAATGTGGCTGCCTGTCTGCTGTTTCTGGCTAGGGAGTTTCTGGGGGGCCAATATTCGGTGCCGGATCCTCAAGTGCTGCCTCGTCTAGGGATCTATCAACCCCCCATAGCTCCGCTGGCGGATCCCCAAGCTCCCAAGGTGGGGATTTTACTCTACCGAGCCCATGTTCTGGCGGGGAACATAGAGCCGGTGGATCAATTGGCAAAAGCCTTGGTGGAGCGGGGGCTGCAGCCTCTGTGCCTTTACACCTACAGCCTTCAAGATCCCGACTTGCCCCAGGCCATTCGGGATCACTTTGGCAGCCAGATTGACCTGTTGCTCAACACCACCAGCTTTTCTCTGGCGCGGTTGGACAGCCACCAGCCCGACGTGAGGCTGTGGCAGGAGTTGGATGTGCCTGTTTTGCAGGTAATCCTCAGCGGTGGATCCCGGCAGAGCTGGGAGAACTCCACGCGGGGATTGGGGGCGCGGGATCTGGCCATGAATGTGGCTTTGCCGGAGGTGGATGGGCGCATCATCAGCCGCGCCGTTTCCTTCAAGGCGGTTCAACAGCGGGATCCCCGGTTGCAAACGGAGGTGGTGGCCTATGCGGCTGTGCCGGATCGGGTGGAGTTTGTAGCAGATCTGGCAGCCAACTGGGTGAAACTGCGGCGCACCCCCCCTTCCCAGCGGCGACTGGCTTTGATCCTGGCCAACTACCCCAGTCGGGACGGGCGACTGGCCAATGGGGTGGGTCTGGATACCCCTGCCAGTTGTGTGGAAATTCTCAAAGCTTTGGCGGGAGCTGGCTACTCAGTAGATCCCCTGCCCCAGACTGGAGATGAACTCATCCATTGGCTAACCGAAGGCCAGACCTACGACCCCTTGGGATCCCTGCGCCCGGC
Source organism: Thermostichus sp. MS-CIW-38 (assembly GCF_054058415.1). Lineage (NCBI taxonomy): Bacteria > Bacillati > Cyanobacteriota > Cyanophyceae > Thermostichales > Thermostichaceae > Thermostichus > Thermostichus sp. MS-CIW-38. The sequence goes on from NZ_JBSSAH010000008.1 coordinate 40,404, forward strand.
TCGGCAATGCCTTTCTGCTGCCCTTTATCGAGAGTGGTTTGCCCGCTTGCCTGAGCCCATCCAGACCGACCTCGTCCGGCAGTGGGGGGATCCGCCCTCTCGAGATATTCCCGTGGTGGGACTGCAGTTAGGGCAGGTGTTTGTAGGCATCCAGCCCCCGCGGGGCTACGACCGGGATCCGTCCTTGAACTACCATGCCCCGGATCTGGTGCCCCCCCACGAGTACCTGGCTTTTTACCTGTGGTTGCGGCAGGTCTTCGGCACTCAAGCGGTGGTGCATGTGGGCAAGCACGGCAACCTGGAATGGCTGCCCGGCAAGGGATCCGCTCTTTCCGCCACCTGCTACCCGGAGGTTGCTCTGGGGCCAATGCCCCACTTCTACCCCTTCATCGTCAACGACCCAGGAGAGGGATCCCAGGCCAAGCGGCGAGCCCAGGCAGTGATTATCGACCACCTCACCCCGCCCCTTACCCGCGCCGAGCTGTACGGCCCCCTGGCGGATTTGGAACGGCTGATGGATGAGTACGTGCAGGCCCAACAGTTGGATCCCAGTCGTTGTCCCCTGATTCGCGCCCAGATTCAGGAGCTGGTTCGAGCAGAGCATCTAGACCAACAGTTCAACCTGGAAAAAGAAGAAGATTGGAATCGCCTGGATGGCTATCTCTGCGAGCTAAAAGAATCTCAGATTCGCGATGGGCTGCACATCTTTGGTCGAATCCCTGCCGGTGAGCAGCTTGTTGATCTGGTGGTAGCCCTGGCCCGCTACCCTGGCCACGGGCAACTGGGGATTACTCAGGCCATTGCCCGCGATTGGGGATGGGACTGGGATCCCTTGACCGCCGATCTAACGGATCCCTGGCCAGACAAACCGCCAGCCCAGTAGCTATTCCAGTTTCAAATACGGTTTGCCTTAGCTCCCCTCTCCCTCTGAGAGAGAGGTCGGCGGTGAGAGATTCAAAAGGAGTTGATTGGGATCCCCTCTCAACTCCTCCTGAGCTACCACTTGAACAAAAATTGAAGCAACCTAGAGAGACGGCTGGATCCTGGTGCTGCGCTTCAAAACAAGCTCAACTGAGAATCCCTTGCCCAGCACCGGGAAGCCTCAGCAGGCGTTTCAATAGCGAGATTGAAAACTCCGCCGCCGCTCGCCGCCACTGTTCGCGTTACCAGAGCGGAAACCTGAGGTGGGGCGTTCTTCCCGGGGACGAGCTTTGTTCACCTTGAGGTCGCGCCCCATCCATTCCGCCCCATCCAGCGCAGCAATGGCGGCTTGCTCCTCTGCTTCAGAGCTCATTTCCACAAACCCGAAGCCCCGAATGCGGCCTGTCTCGCGGTCAGTGGGGATTTGCACCCGCTTGACAGAACCGTACTCAGCAAAAACAGCGGTCAAATCCGCTTCTGTCACCTTAAAGGAAAGGTTGCCAACATAAATCGACATAGACGATCTCCGAAAGAGAGAGTAACAAAGGGTGAGATGTTCGGAGAGCCGTCTGCCAATACAAAACGTGAAAATCCGTCAAGACTAGAAGAAACGAGCACTACAACCGACAACGATCTCGTCCCCTATCCTAACACAGAAGTAGGGGCTCGCCACCCCGATTTTTCCAAATCCTGGGAAGATTGCCTTCATCACCCCGCCGCTCTGCCTGCGCTGATGCCATCTCAGCCCAGCTTCTCCAGCCTGGATCCCAGTAACCTCATCTGGGCTTCCAGCTCTGCCAGTTGTTCCTGACTGGCTTGCACCACTTCAGGGTTGGCCCGGTTGAGAAAATTGGGGTTCTCCAAGCGGGCGCGGATCCCTTGGGCCTCTTTTTCCAGCTTGGCCAGGTCTTTTTGCAGCTTGGCCCGCAGCGCTTCCACATCCACCAATCCCGCCAAGGGCATCAGCACCTGCACCGTGCCCACCACTGCAGCCGCCACCTGTTTGGGCTCCGTGGCCAGGGATCCCGTAATCTCCAAAGCCTCAGCCTTAGCTAGATCCCGGATGTAGGCTTGGGCAGCCCTGAGAATTTGCTGCTGGGTGGGATCGTCGGTAACCAGGAGGGCGGTGACGGCCTGCTGGGGCTTGAGGCCGGTTTCTGCCCGCAGGTTGCGCAGGCTGGTAATGGTTTGGATCACCAAGCCAAACTCCCGCTCCAGTTGAGGGTCGATCCAACTGGGATCTGGGGTGGGATAGGGCTGCACGGAGATAGAGGTGGTTTGGTTGGCCTGGGTGAGCAGCTGCCAGATCTCCTCGGTGATGTGGGGCATCCAGGGGTGCAGCAGCTTGAGAATGGTTTCCAAAACGGTGGCCAGCACCTGCTGCGCTGCGCGTTTGGAAGCCAGGTCTTCTCCCCGCAGCCGGGGCTTGACCAGCTCGATGTACCAGTCGCAAAAGTCATCCCAAATGAGAGAGTAGAGCAGGCGCGCCCCCTCGCCCAGGCCATAGGCTTCCAGCTCGGCGATAACTTGGGTGGCCGTGGAGTGCAGCCGCGACAGGATCCAGCGATCGGCCAGCTCCAGCGCTTCGGGGGCAGGGGATCCCAGTTGGGCAGGGGTTTGCCCCTCCAAGTTCATCAACACAAAGCGGGAGGCGTTCCAGATCTTATTGGCAAAGTTGCGGGCGGCCTCCACGCTGGCGCTCTCGCCGGTCTTGCGGTCGTAGGCCAGGCGGATATCCTGCCCTGCCCCCACCACCTCTTTGACCAGGGCATAGCGCAGGGCGTCGGTGCCGTATTTGTCCAGCAGCTCCAGGGGATCGATGCCATTTCCCTTGGTTTTGGACATTTTCGCCCCGTGCTCATCCCGCACCAGGCCGTTGATGTACACATCTTTGAAGGGGATCTGGCCGGTAAATTGGGATCCCATCATCGTCATGCGGGCCACCCAGAAGAAAATGATGTCAAACCCCGTGGACATCAGGGAGTTGGGATAGTAGCGCTTGAAGTCCTCGGTTTCTTCTGGCCAACCCAGGGTTGAAAAGGGCCACAGGGCAGAGCTAAACCAGGTATCCAACACATCCGGATCCTGTTCCACCCGCTCGACTTCTGGGCCAAACTTTTCCCGGGCCTTGAGCAGCGCTTCCTCGCCGTTGCGGGCCACCACAAAAGCTTGGGGATCCTCGAGAAGCTGGCCATTGAGGACTGGATACCAAGCTGGGATCTGATGGCCCCACCACAACTGCCGAGAAATGCACCAGGGGCGCAGCTTTTCCAGCCAGCCCGTGTAGACTTTGGTCCAGCGCTCAGGGATAAAGCGGGGGCTATTTCGTTGGTATTCCTCTTCCAAACAGCGAGCCCCCATCCCCGAGACATCGCAAAACCACTGAATGGAAAGCAAAGGCTCAATGGGCACGCCGCCGCGGTCGCTGTGGGGAACGGTGTGGGTGTAGTCCTCCACCTTCTCCAGCAGGCCATGTTCGGCAAACCACTGCACCACCTTTTCTCGGGCCACAAAGCGATCTAGGCCGGTGAAAGGATCCCCGTTTTCGTTGAGGGTGCCGTCTTTATTGAGGATGTTGATGAAGGGCAATTGGTGCCGTTTGCCGATTTCAAAGTCGTTGGGGTCGTGGGCCGGGGTAATCTTCACACACCCGGAGCCAAAGGAGGGATCCACATACTCATCCGCAATGATGGGGATGAGGCGATTTTTAATGGGCAGGCGAATGAACTGGCCGATGAGATGGCAATAGCGCTCGTCTTGGGGGTTCACCGCCACCGCCGTATCCCCCAGCATGGTCTCGGGCCGAGTGGTGGCCACCACCAGATACTGGCTGGGATCCTCGGCCAAGGGATAACGAAAATGCCACAGGTGGCCCTTGACCTCTTTGTCGTCTAGCTCAATGTCTGACACCGCCGACTGGGTGGCCGGGCACCAGTTCACCAGATATTCCCCCCGGTAAATCAACCCCGCCTCGTATAGCCGCACAAACGCCTCGGTTACCGCCCGGCTCAGCCCCTCGTCGAGGGTAAAGCGATCCCGCGTCCAGTCCAGCGAGAGACCCAGCCGCCGCAATTGGCTCTTGATAGCTCCCTGCGACTGCTCCTTCCAAGCCCAAGCTCGCTCCAGAAAAGCCTCGCGGCCCAGATCGAAGCGGGTCTTGCCCTCTTGGCGCAGTTGGTTTTCCAGGATGGTGTGCACGGCGATGCTGGCATGGTCTGTGCCGGGCAGCCAGAGCACGTTGTAGCCGCGCATGCGCTTGTAGCGCGTCACCACATCCGGCAGGGTAAAGGCAAAAGCATGGCCCATGTGCAGGTTGCCCGTCACATTGGGCGGGGGCAGCACCATGCTAAAGGCCTCTCCCGGCGCCTTGGGATCCGCCACGTAAAAGCCCTTCTCCTCCCAAAAGCGCTGCCACTTCGGCTCGGTCTCGAAGGGGTTGTACTGGCTGGGCAGGTTGGCGAGGGAAGGTGCAGCAGTCATGCGGGGGCTGGGTTGCTCAAAGGACTACCCTAACTAGGTTAGCAAGCTTACTCCCAGCCGTCGGGTTTTCTTTTGGGGGGTGGGCTTTGCTGGGGATCTCTCTTGACCTTGTAGTTAGCTACAGGGTTTAGGCTAAGAGAGCTTCTGGAGAGAGGGTAGAGAACCCGGCATGTCTGAGCTGCTGCGGGTGGGTCAGGTAGCCGAGAAGTTGGGCATCAGCCCCCAAACCCTCTACTTCTACGAGCGCCTGGGGCTCATCCCCAAGCCCCGTAGGACAGAGGGGGGCTACCGCCTCTACGGAGAAGCTGAGCTGGAGCGGCTAGCTTTCATTGCCCGCGCTAAGGCTTTGGGACTTACCCTGGCCGAGATCAAAGAATTGCTCCTGCTTCAGGAGAACGGGCAAGCCCTGCCCTGTTGGCAGGTGTACGTAAAGCTAACTGAAAAACTAAGACAAATCGACAAGTCAATCGCCCATCTACAGGAACTCAGAGGGGAGTTATCGACACTCATTGAAAAGTGTCAACAAAAATTTTCTGAGCAGGAGAAAAGTTCCTCTTGCGCTATCTTTCAACAGCAACAGCTTAATAACCCATGACAAGAGAACCCTTTTTCCCATTTTCTGCTAAAGCTTGGCAGCCCTTGTGTCCAAAGAGCGGGGAGCAAGGGATCCCGATTCAACTGATTACGCTGAAGAGCCTTCTGTCTTGTCAGGCTTTGGAGCAACTTAATGCTAACGCCAGCTATGCGTTTTGTCGGGATCCCCTTTGCCCCGTCGTCTATTTTTCTGAGGAAGGTCAAAGCTTTGGGGTTGACGACCTCAAGGTTCCCGTCTTTCAAAAAGAAAGTGGCGAGAAAGAAAGTGGCGAGGACGTGCCTGTCTGCTACTGTTTTGGATGGACGCGCCGGCGCATTTGGCAAGAGCTCCAGGGATCCAAAACGCCCCAGGCTATCCTCGAGGGGATTGCCGACCACATCAAAGCCAGGGGCTGTGGCTGTCAGGTGAACAACCCGCAGGGATTTTGCTGTCTGGAAAACGTCAGACAAGTCATCTTGGAGATGCAGCAAAGGAAGGCTGAGGAACAAAACCCGATTATTGGCTGAAATAGGCGTTGAGCCATTCCAGACATTCCATAAAGTAAAACACCAGCGGCCCGGTAAAGACGTAGCTATCGCCCCGATCCAAAATGCCGCCGTGGCCGGGAATGAGATCCCCGGAGTCTTTTACTCCCGCATCTCGTTTCATGAGGGACTCGGTGAGATCCCCCAGCAGGCTAGTTAACCCAATCAAAAACCCCAGCACGCTGCCGCTCAGCCAGCTCCAGGGCCAGCTCAGAGCGTGGGCTCCGGCCACGGCCAGGGTCATGCTGGCGGCAATCCCGGCTACCGCCCCTTCCACCGTCTTTTTCGGGCTGAGGATGGAGAGCTTGGTGCGCCCAAAGGCCCGACCACACAGGTAGGCCCCTACATCTGCGGCGATCACGCAGCCAATGGCCAGCAGCGTAATCCATAGCCCTTCGCCCAGCCCTTGCGCAAAAGACAAGGCCCTGACCCGAATCCAAAAACTGGGCAGCAGAGCACAGTAAAACAGTCCCAAAATTGAGGTGGCAATATCGGCAATGGTGGCCACCTTGGGCTTAAAGAGCAAATAAAAACAGATGATCGATCCCGCCACGATAAAGGCAGGGCTGGTCCACTCCGGCCTCACCTGCTGCAAAATCACCAGCACCTGGCTGGAAAACATGGTGGTGCGCATGGCCGGCGCATTGCCTTTGGCTTGCACCAAGCGAAAAAACTCCAACTGGGCCAAAAAAATGATTAGCCCAATGGCTGCAGTAAAATACCAGCCCCCTAGCAGGGTGACCGCCAACGCAAACAACACCGCCGCAAAACCGCTAACCCAACGGGCTCCCATGGGCGCACCCCGTCACGTTGGCTGGCCAAATACCTCTTGCCCCCGGCTCCAGCAGATCGACGTCCAAGCCGAGAGCAGAAGAAACCCCCCCTCTGGTGTTCAAGATTCGCGTTTGCGGGACGGAGTCCTGATGCGGCTGCTGCAATGGAAACGCCTCTTGCCCTAGCCTTTCAGTTTAACTCCCTTGGCCTCGAAACAACCGCTTTCGGCCCTGCAGGATGGGATTTCCAGGTAAGGTGGCAGACAGACTGGAGCATGAGATAATGGGCAAACCGCAAAGCTCACTGCTGACCGCCTAAGATACCTCTGATTCGTTGCACCGCAGCATGGTTCAAGAACTTACTTCGCGCTCCACAACTGCTCGCATTTCTGCCGAAGAGGCTCGTCTTCTTTATGAAGACATGGTGCTGGGCCGCCTGTTTGAAGACAAGTGCGCCGAAATGTACTACAAGGGCAAGATGTTCGGCTTTGTGCATCTGTACAACGGCCAGGAGGCCGTCTCTACGGGGGTGATCAAGGCGCTCAAGCCCACCGACTACGTGTGCAGCACCTACCGCGATCATGTGCATGCCCTCAGCACCGGGATCCCGCCGCGGGCGGTCATGGCAGAGTTGTTCGGCAAGGCCACCGGCTGCAGCAAGGGTCGGGGTGGTTCCATGCACCTCTTCTCGGCGGAGCACAATTTCTTGGGGGGCTATGCCTTCGTGGCCGAAGGGATCCCAGTGGCGACGGGGGCTGCTTTTTCTGCCAAATATCGGGGCACCGACCAGGTAACCGCCTGCTTCTTCGGGGATGGAGCCTGCAACAACGGCCAGTTTTACGAGTGCCTCAACATGGCTGCCCTCTGGAAGTTGCCCATCATCTATGTGGTGGAAAATAACTTCTGGGCTATTGGCATGGCCCATGAACGCGCCACTTCCGACACCGATATTTACCGCAAAGGCCCGGCTTTTGGCATGCCCGGCTACCAGGTGGATGGGATGGATGTGCTAGCAGTGCGAGAGGCCGCCCAACAGGCCATCGCCCGCGCCCGTGCCGGAGAAGGCCCCACCTTGCTGGAGTGCATCACCTATCGTTTCCGGGGCCATTCTCTGGCCGACCCTGACGAGCTGCGCAGTCCTGAGGAAAAAGAGTTCTGGCGGCAGCGGGATCCCATCAAGCAACTGGAACGCTATGCCCTGGAGCACAACCTAATGACCGAGGCAGACTTCCAAGCCATCCACGCGGAGGTCAGCGCCGTGATTGAGGACGCGGTTCTTTTCGCCCTGGAAAGCCCAGAGCCCACTCTGGACGAGCTGCACCGTTTTGTCTTTGCCGAAGACGAGTAGATCCTGGCCACTTCCCCGGTAGCGGGGGAGTCGCTTGCCGGGGGATCCCCACAAGGTTCTCTGGCCAACTCGGGTGGCCCATCCACCTGGCGGAGTGCTGTCCTGCTGGATCCCTCGAGGCTCCTCGAGGATCGGCATCAGAGAAACTTTCTCGAGATCTGCGCGATGGCGCAGATTTTTTTGTAAATATCGCTTCCCATTTGTTTACACAGCTTCATATCATTGAGATATCGAGCATGAGTATTTATTCCCGGTCATGAGCAATTCTCTTGAGTTTCCCTGGCTGTCGGTGCTGGTGCTCTTGCCTCTGCTGGCAGCCTTCGGGATCCCCTTGATCCCCCAGAGCCGTTGGGTGCGTTGGTATGCCCTCGCTGTGGGGGCTTTTGATTTGGGCCTGATGGCCTATGTCTTTGCGCGGCACTATGACCTGCAGGACTTTTCTCTGCAACTGGCGGAGCGCTACGCCTGGGTGCCCCAAATTGGGTTCCACTGGTCGCTGGCGGTGGACGGCCTGTCCTTGCCGCTGGTGTTGCTGTCGGGTTTGATCACGACCCTGTCGATTGTGGCGGCTTGGAATCTCTCCCACAAGCCGCGTTTGTTTTTCTTCCTGCTGCTGCTGATGTACGGCGCCCAGGTGGGCGTATTTCTGGCGCAGGACATGCTTCTATTCTTCCTGATGTGGGAGATCGAGCTGGTGCCGGTCTATCTGCTCATCTCCATCTGGGGTGGGCCGAAGCGCCAGTACGCCGCCACCAAGTTCATCCTCTACACCGCCGCCGCCTCCATTTTTATCTTGGTGGGATCCCTGGCAATGGCCTTCTATGGCGAGGGCTTTAGCCTGGAGATGGCAGAGCTGAGCGCTAAGTCTTACCCGGTGGCCTTGGAGCTGTTGGCCTATGCGGCTTTGCTGATCGCCTTTGGGGTGAAGCTGCCGATTTTCCCGCTGCACACCTGGCTGCCGGATGCCCACAGCGAAGCCTCTGCTCCCATTTCCATGATCTTGGCGGGGGTTCTGCTCAAGATGGGGGGCTATGGCCTGATCCGCATGAATGTGGGCATGTTGTCGGAAGCCCACGTGTACTTCGCCCCGGTGCTGGCGGTGTTGGGTGTGGTGAACATCATTTACGGGGCGTTGGCGGCCTTTGGTCAGAACCATCTCAAGCGGCGCTTGGCCTATTCGTCCATTGCCCACATGGGCTTTGTGTTGATCGGGATCTCCGCCTTCACGGAGCTGGGCATCAATGGGGCAGTGCTGCAGATGATCTCCCACGGTCTGATCGCTGCAGTTTTGTTCTTCCTGACGGGGATCACCTACGAGCGCACCCACACCCTTGCCCTCGACAAGTTGGGAGGGTTGGCCAAGCAGATGCCGAAGGCTTTTGCCCTGTTTACAGCGGGATCCCTGGCCTCTCTGGCGCTGCCGGGGATGAGCGGATTTGTGGGTGAGCTGACGGTGTTCTTGGGCTTGACCACCAGCGATGCCTATGCGCCGACCTTCAAAGCGGGAATTGCCCTGCTGGCGGCAGTGGGCATCATTCTGACGCCCATTTACTTGCTCTCCATGCTGCGGCAGGTGTTCTACGGGGCTCAGGATCCCGGCCTAGTTTTGGAAGATTACCTGGGGGATATGCGCCCGCGAGAAATGGCGGTGGCCCTCTGTCTGCTGTTGCCGATTCTCGGCATTGGCTTCTACCCGCGCCTGGCTACCCAAACCTACGATGTCACAACGGTGGCGGTAGCTGCCCAGTTGCGCAGTGTGTTGGCAACTGAAATCGTTCAGCGGCCTTTCTTCCCCTCGCCAGTGCAATCGGCTCAGGTGGCGGCTTTGCCTCTGGAGGATTAAAGGGGGGTCGAGACTCGGTTCTTCTTTATCTCTATTCCTTACTCTGTCCAGAAGAGCTGGTGTTCGAGGTGCAACCCGACTCAACTTTCAGCTCTTCTTTTGTTTTTTTTAAGTTTTAAGATTGGATTTAGGATCCGGGATGTTCCTGGGCTGGGATTTTCGTGCAGCCGATTGTTCTTGTGCCGTCCATCCTATCGGTGATCGGTATGAATAGAGTTTTGTTCCATCAGGTTTAGCTGCACCACCAACCACCAGAGGGTTACATCGGAGTAGGTCGCCCGACGCTTGAGCCGAGAAATGGAGTGTACTGGGTTTTGGCTGTCGATCATCCACTCAGAAGCGATGATTTGGCCGCGTTGCTGAGCATTCATTGTTTCTCCCTCCGCTCGCCAACTGCTCAATACTTAGAATGGCTAATATTTAGGATGGCGAATTTGCGCGGGAGCGTGTGAAAAAATATATTACGCAGGGATCCCTAGAGTCGGCTAACTTTCTTAGCAATGAGGATCTCATAGGCCGTTGAGTTGCCGATTTGCCGTCCGGGGATCGGACAAAACGTTGCAAAAGGGGCAAAATGTTGGGCAAGGGGATGCCCCTATCTTCACAAGTCTTAAAACCTGGAAAAATTCCATTTTCTCCTGACTCCTCTGTCTCCCTCCGTCGGCCTTTGCAGCAGCAACCCTTGAGAAGTCTGAGATCCCGATGAGAGCCCCCCAGCCTGCCTCTGCTTTTGGAGAAGTGGTGGAGGCCGACACCACAACCTTTGTGGCCCAGTGCTTCGAGCCGGAACGCCTGACCTTCCCGCCCATGCCTGCTCTCGGCAGTTGGACGCGCTCCCAAGACGAAGAGACCGGCAACCTGATCTATGGCGTGGTTTGCTATGCCGCCATCGCCCCCATCGACACCGTCCATCGCGCCAGGGCTTTGGGCCTCTCCCCTCAGGAGCTGCGGGAGCAACAGCCCCAGATTTTTGCCATGTTGCGCACCGATTTTCGCGCGGCCATTGTCGGCTTTGTCAGCGGGGGACGGGTCTATCAGTACTTGCCGCCACGCCCTCCCCAGATTCACCAGCCGGTTTATCTCTGCTCCGATACGGAAGTGAGGGAGTTCTGCCGCTCTTTCGAGTTTTTGCGCACCCTGCTACGGGTCAACGGGATCCCAACCGATGAGCTGGTGGCTGCCGTGATCCGCCAGACTTACCGAATCCTGAACCGGGATCGCAACTGGCTTTTACAGGCAGGTCGGCAGTTGAGCTCTCTGTTGCGGGATGATTATGAGCATCTCAGCGCAATTTTACGAAAGATTGAAGCCTAAGCGAAGAAATATTGAGAATGGCCTTGGATCCCTCTGGAATCGAGTCGGGGGGTGATAACCTGAGGCCGTTTCCTATGGAATTGATTCCCTTTGAATCCTCTTTCTGCTGTAAAAATGTTTAACAAATTCAATCCTTCTGACAAACCCTCCAAAGGCAATTGGGCAGGTCGTACCTTTTCCGCAGCTGCGGGCGCTTCGGTGGCAGCCGGTGTTTGCATTGCCCACGGTCAGCCGGCTTATGTGTCGCTGTTGGTGGCCTGTTGCGCGACGGTGTTTACCCTCGTTTTGGATGAAATGGGCTGGATCTAGGCTCGGTTTCAACTTCAGCTTTGGTTTTGCTGCATAAGAAGCCGCTCTAAAGCAGAGACTAACCAATCCAATAGGGATCCCTGGCCCTCTGGGTTTGCTGCTTGCTTGAAAGGATCCCTTTGCTGGGTTGGCAACATGCAGCCTTACTTTACCCTGCTTCGCGGGCTGCCCGCACCAACAATCCTGCTGTGATCAGCCCTGCCAGAATAGAGCTGCCGCCATGACTGAACAAAGGCAGGGGCACACCTGTGGTGGGCAGAACCCCGGTGACCACGCCGATGTTCATCAGCGACTGCCCCACCAGAAACATCAGGCAGCCGCAGGCTACTAAGCGAATGGTCAACTCCCGACAGCGCCCCATCACCCGCCAGCCCAGCAGAGTGTAGAAAGTCAGCAACCCCAGAAAGAACAGGGATCCGGCCAAGCCAAACTCTTCTGCATACACCGAGAAGATAAAGTCGGTGTATTGGATGGGCAGGTAGAACAGCTTTTGCTGGGAGAGGCCATATCCCTTGCCCCACAGGCCGCCAGAGCCAATGGCCAACAGGCTTTGCACCAGCTGGTAGCCATCCCCTTGGGCGTTACCCCAGGGATCCAAAAAGGCCAAGATGCGCCGTCGTTGGTAATCTTTGCTGAGAATGCTCACCACAGCCGCCAGAATCCCCAGCCCCGCTGTGGCCAAAAGGGTGAAAGCTGGGATCCCGGCAGTCCAAGCCATGACCCAGAGGGTAAGGCCGCAGATGGCCGTGGTGCCCAGGTTGGGCTGGGCGAGGATCCCCAAGAGCGCAAAGGCGAAGATAACCACCCAGAGGATGCGGAACCAGAGGGGATGGTGAAACCAGCGGCCAAAGACCCAGGATCCCTGCAACACCAACAGGGGCTTGAGCAATTCTGAAGGCTGGATAACAGGGATCACCTTCAAATCCAGCCAGCGGCTGGCCTCCAGGCGGGAAACCCCCAACCCCGGCACCTGGGTGGCCCACACCAAGCCAACTCCCAGCAAGCAGAGGATCCCGGCCCAGGGGAACCAGCGCCGCAGCGGGATCCGCACCAGAGCCCAGAAGCAACCCAGACCCAACCCGGCCCAGAGCAATTGCCGCTTGAAAAAGTAGAGGCCATCGCCAGTGATCCGCTGAGCCACCGGGTAGGAAGCAGAAAACAGCATCAGCAGCCCCAGCACCAGCCAGATCAAGGTGAGCCAGCGCAGCCAGCGAGCCTCAGCATTCCAGGGATCCCTGAAGGGCTTGGCAGCAGGCTCGGAAATGGTTGCCACGGTGTTCAAAGCTGGAGTACTGGTCAAAACTGGCACAGGCGGGAGACAGCAAAACGGTGATGGGCTGAGCGGGCTTCCCCAACCTCTGAGCTTGACGGGAAAGGGAACAAGCCGCTGCAAAGGCTCTTTCCACCGCTACATCTAGGGTTGGCACCAGCTCAACGTCAGTATAGTGGATCCCCTGGAGGGCCTCCGCCAGGGCTGGGGCAGACTCCCCCATCAGCACCACGCGGGCCACCTTGGCCCGAATCAACCGCAACCAGGCGCCGGGATCCCCCTGCTTAGCCCTTCCTCCGGCAATCAGAATAATGGGTGGGGAGAGGGCGTTGAGTGCCACCCAGCCGGCCTCGTAGTTGGTGGCCTTGCTGTCGTTGACAAAGCGGATGGGGGTGGCTCCCACCTGGATTTGCGCCACCCGCTCCAGTCGATGGGGCATGCCGGCAAAAGATCGGATGGCTTTTTGAATGGCAGCGTTGGGGATCCCGGCCAGACGCGCTGCTGCCGCCGCCAAGAGCAGGTTTTGCAGATTGTGTTGGCCAGGGCAGCGTTCTGCAAAGTCCTCCAGCTCCGCCACCATCTCCCCCTGGATGTAGAGGCGGTTTTCCCGCAGGTCAAGGGTTGCGGTGGGATCCCGGTCACAACAGCCTTGGGTAGCAACAAGGGAAGTCCAATAGGTATTTTCCCAGTCCTGCCGGCGGCGGCACAGGTAGGGATCCTCGCCGTTGAGCACCCGCCACTGGGCCCGATCCAAAAGGCGAGCCTTAAAGCTGGCATAGCGCTCCAGCGTCCCATGCCGTTCTAGGTGATCGGGAGTGAAGGTGGTCCACACCCCAATGCGCGGCGGGCCTCCAGGAGTACTGCTCATGAGGCGGCTACTGGCCTCCAACTGGTAGCTGCTCAGCTCCGCCACGATCCAATCCGGCTTGAGCTTTCCCTGGAGCGTTGCCAGAGCCACTTGCGACAGGGGCAGGCCAATGTTGCCGCAGGGGATCCCTTGCAACCCCGCCGCCTTGAACATCTCCGCCACCAGAGCTGTGGTGGTGCTTTTGCCGTTGGTGCCGGTGATCCCCACCCAGGGTAGGTGGTCAAGATAGATCCAGGCCAGCTCCGCCTCCCCCACCACCGGGATTCCCTGTTGACGCACCGCCTGCAGCAGCGGGTGATCCCAGGCAATGCCCGGACTGACCACCACCTGCTTCACCCCTTCGGCCAGTTGAAAAGGCTGCCCCAGCCGAACCGGGATCCCTTCCTGATTGAGCTCAGCCTGCCGCTGTCTGAGAAGAGGGGAATCTTGCTCATCCCAAACCAGCACTTCATAGCCCTGGGCCCGCAACAGCCGCGCTGCCGCCAGCCCCGCAATGCCTAACCCCAAAACTTGATGTTGCACGTTGGTTTCTACTTCGTTTCTTTATTTGGGGATCCCTGCTTGGATCTTACCGGTCACGTCCTTGACCCGCATGTTTTTGTTCGACACTCCCCTTGCTTATGGGGGTAACCAGTTGGTGGAGTGGATGGAGTTTTCCTAGCCGCCTGGATGGCTAACTTGGGAATAGGTTGGAAACCAGTCCGCCGGCCACCCTCTACAACCCGTGCAGATTTGTCTTTGGCGTAGAAAAGATTCCACCTAGCCTGCCAGCCTCACTTTGTGGATGCTGTAGGAAATTTTCTTCCCTATGCATCATCTACTCAATCTTCCAAGGGATCCAACTTGGGATCCAGACTCTTGGCCGTTAGACGCAGAGCCTCCGCCTGATCCATCACCCGTGGAGCTTGCACTGCCGTTTCAAGGCCCTGGCGATAGCTCTCCCACAGGGGCATTTCTGGGTAGGTCTGCTGCAACTCGCTGATCTGATCCAGAAGGGCCTCCAGCCAGCCGGCCGTGCTCCAGGTGAGCAAAAACTGGAAGGGGTTCCAGAGGTTGAGCTGCCGCCCCAATTCATTTAGGCTCTCGTTGCGAATGGGCGGATCGAAGATGTCCGCCACGGTCATCAACTGGCGGGCCAGCAGAGGTCTGAGGAGTTTCTCGGCAGCTTCCACCACAGCGGGGATGGCAGCTTGGATCCGGTCGGGGCTGGGAATATTCCGCGCTTGGGGCAAGGCTTGCAGCACCAACTCCAGTCGCCGCTCTGCCTCTGCCGATTCCAAAGCCGATTCCAGGGTGGTGCCCACGCTGAGAAACACTTCTCCCGTCAGTAGCCGCACTGCATCGATGACCAGGTGATACAAGGGGGGGATCACGAGCTTAATCCACTCACTCTGGAAAAACTCCCGCAGCCGCCGTGCCGCATAGTCCCCCACTTGGGTGGTCTGGATCCCCACTTGAGTGAGATTGAGATACCAGTCGGGAGGAGATCCCTTGGGATCCAGCCAACGGCGCAGCGTTTGCCATTCTTCTTCTGTGAGGGCAGTTCGTCCCTGTTTTAAGCCGGTTCGCCGCAGCTTGCCCTCGGCATTCAAGAGCTTGCGCAGCTCCGGTGTGCCCAGCAAGGACAAGGCACCTGCCGAACCCACACTGCCGATCTCGATGGCGATCAAGGCGGCCAACAAGGCGGCTGAGGCCTTTACTTGAATCTGGCCGCTTTTGTCCATCACCAAAGGCAGGCGGCTGTTGCCATAGGCACGGGCACTCATCGCCTCCAGAGCAGAGCGTTGGTCAGAGGTCAGCGTCCGAGCCCAAGAAGGGATCCCGTGGCTTTCCGCCTCTGGATAGGCCGCTTCCTGCAAGCCGTGATACAGCAAGCTGGCCACCCAGGCGCGATCCGCAGCCTGCCGCAAAGAGCCAATGACCACTTCCCATTGGCAGGGGTTAAGCAGGGGCAAGAGCGCTTGCAGCTCTCGGTGGATGGGCTCTGGGGATCCCGCCGTTCTCGACTGTTCCAGAGCGCTTTGCAGCCGATCCCGCGCCTCTCGGCACAGCCCGCCCCACTCCAGTTGCAGGCGAGCCAGGGTCTGTTGCACCGTCTCTTCGGAGCGACGGGGTAGATCCTGCCAGCCCGCTTCCAGCTGCCGCCACAGCTCCTCCCAGTTCAGGCCCTCAGCAGCGCCATTGACGGCATCTGAGGCAACCTTTGCGCTGGGCGAGGCATTTTGGGGCTCGGAATGGAAAGGGGGATTCAGGGGTTCAGACATGGACAGAATCCGCTTCAAGGGGATCACGGGCATTATAGCTAGGGGTAAAACGCCAGCCGAGGCAAACCCAACGTTTCCGGCCATCCCATCATCAAGTTGAGACACTGCACTGCCTGCCCGGCTTGCCCTTTCATCAGGTTGTCGATCACCGACAGGACAATAACGCGGTTGGTGCGGCTGTCCACCTCCACCCCGATCATGCAGGTGTTGGTGCCGGAGACCCATTTGGTTTGCGGGTAAACCCCCCGCGGCAGCACCTTCACCCAAGGAGATTGGCGATAGAAAGCATTGTAAATGGTGAGCAAATCTTCCCCCACAAAGCCGGGATCCCGCAGAGTGGCATACAAGGTGACGTGGATCCCCCGCACCATGGGCACCAGATGGGGCGTAAATTGCACGGTGATGGGGGTGTGGGTCAGGTCGGTGCAAGCTTGCTCGATCTCGGGCGTATGGCGGTGCTGGGCCACTCCATAAGCTGCCAGAGAGCCGTCCACTTCGGCAAACAGGGATCCCACCTTGGGGGTACGACCTGCCCCCGAAACGCCGGATTTGGCATCGAAAATGAGGCTGTCCAGCTCCACCAACCCCTGCCGCAGCAGAGGGGCAACCGCCAACAACGAGGCAGTGGGATAACAGCCGGGACAGCCCACCAGTTGGGCTTGGGCAATCGCCTCGCGATAAAGTTCCGGCAACCCATAGACCGCCTGCTCATTGGCCTGGCGATAGGCAGGGCTGGGCCAGTTGGGATCCGTCTGACCCATGCGGTACCAAGATTGGTAGGTGGCCAGGTTGCGAAAGCGGTAATCTGCCGACAAATCCAAGACTTTGCACCCCTTGGCCAGCAAAGGCGGAGCCAGCTCAGCAGCCAGCCCATTGGGGAGAGACAAAAACACCACATCGCTGTTGGCGGCAATACGATCCACCTCTACCGGCTGAACGGTCAGATCCACGGCCTGGGCCAACTGGGGATAGAGATCCCCGTAGCGCTTGCCGGCGCTGTCTTGCCCAGCCAGGTAGGTGATCTGCACGCCAGGGTGCTCGCTCAGCAGCCGCACCAACTGCACCCCTCCGTAGCCGGAAGCGCCGACAATGCCAATGCGGACAGGCTCTGTGGGGTGGGGTGGGCGGGGCGCCATGTTGGCCATGGGGGGGCTGCCTGTGCAAGAGGGTTGCGTGATGGCTTGCCTTAAGTTCTACCGCATTTTTCTGCTGCATTTGACGCTGCATGGGTGCGGATCCCATCTTGTTCATTCGCGTTGGCGTTGCCTAGCAATCCAAGAGGATTTGTTATGCTGAGTTAACTTGAGCTGCTTGGGCCTTGGCAGCGGTTTCCATCCTTACCTTAAGTCTGTCTGTGTTCTGTGGAGCTTTCTAGCCGATCTACGGTCTATGCACTATGAGCGATTGATCAACATTGTCTTGCGGGCCTACGGCCAAAGCAGCCGCCATGGCCTGGATCAGGAAACTCTGACCCTCTACTCAGAAGGCCCCTACACCCTCTACAAACTCACTTCCCATTTCGATCGCCGCTCCATTTTTGTGTTGGCCCAGAATCAGCGGGATATGTTTGTTTCTGGCGATGCGTTTAACAACAAGCTGATCCCAGGGGAATGGCAGGCGTGGCTGCACCAGAAAGCGCTGGGCATTGCCCCCGACACGGCACAAGCAGGTTAGCCGAAGACCATATCTGGCGTGGAAGGATCCCCAAGCCTACGCCCGGCCTGTTGAGATCCAGCCCATGCTGACAATGGCCGCCTACTTCCAGCCCAGAGGGTGGTGGGATCCACAGGTCGCTCCACCTGTCCAAAATCTACCCGCCACTGGCCAAAACCCCTGGCTGAACCTGTCGGGGCACCACCGAGAGACGATCCAGATCGGCACAATAGGCCAGATCCTGATCGTTTTCCGGCCCCAGCCCCAACAACCGTTGCCCGTGGCTAGAGCGTCTCAACAAACCCAGCAGATCGTCCTGCCAAGTTTGGTACAGGGCCAAGGCCGCCAAGGTCTCGTCGTTGCCCAACTGGTTCAAAGAGCAGCCCAGGCGATGCAGGATAGCCCCGGCACAGGCAGTATCTTCCAGCGAAAAGGCCCCTTCCCACCCGGATCCCACCAGCCACACCTCGGCAAAGGAGCCCCGTCTGAGAAAATCCACCACGGCTCCCAAGTTCACCAGGGCTGCTGTAATCACCACTGGGATCCCTTCCAGGCGTTGTAGGCTGCGCGTGCCGTTGGTGGTGCTCAGGAAGATGCGCTTGTCCCGCACGCGGTCGGGAGTGTAGTCGAGGGGGGAGTTGCCCAGATCAAACCCCGCCACCGCTTTGCCCCCCCGTTCCCCGGCCAAAAGCCGCTGGGAAGCCGGCCAGTTTTGGCTTGCCTCTTGGAGCTGCTGCAGGTGGGCAAACACCTGTACCGCTTCTGCTCCTGCTGCCAGCGCTGTGGCAATGGTGGTGGTGGCCCGCAGCACATCAATGGCCACCGCACACTCCGGGATCCCAGATGAAGGCACCTGTTCGGGCGTATAGAAGTGGAAAAAACGCATGGGGGAAGAGGTAACGTCAGAACTCACGCCGGGCGAACACCAACACTGCCAGAATCAGCAGCAAAAGGGTGTAAACCAAGCCGTACAGTGCATCTCCGAGAAGTTCTGCTGGGGGCGGAACTTGGCCGTAAACCGCAGCATCTCTCAAATTGAGGCGCTCCAAATCCGGCAGGATCAAATAAATCACCTCAAACAGTTTGCCAAATCCGGCATCTTTCACCAGCTTGCTCAGTTGCAGCAGGGCGCGGCTGGCATGGCCCATCAGGAACAGGGCAATGGTGTAGAGGGTGGCCAGAATCGAGGAAGTGAAAACCCCGAACAGCAGGGCTGCGGCAACAATCAGCACCAGCTCTAAGAAAGTGAAGACTGTTGCCCAGAGAATGGCCAAAAGGGGGATCGGGGCCTGCATCAGCAGCAAGCTCAGCAGAAACACAACCGTCATCAGCAGCACCAGCACCGACAGCAGCGCCGATAGGCCCAGATGCTTGCCGACAATGAACTCTGCCCGGCTCATGGGTTTGGCGATCAGCACATACACCGTGCGTCTTTCAATCTCCTTATTCACCAGCCCTGTGCCCACGAAAATGGCCACGATCAGGCCGAAGAAGTGAATGGCCGCCAACCCCAGGTCGGCAATGATTTTGTTGTGGGCCTGGTTGGCCACCTGCGGGATCAAAACAGTGGCTCCCAGCATGGCCACCGCAAATACCATCACCAGGTAGAGAATCCGATCCCGAATCGTTTCCCGGAAAACGTTGTGGGCAATGGCCACCACGCGCGACGCATCCATGACTGAACCCAAAGCTGTGATGATCCGACTGATACACTGGTAACAGATCCAGCCTTTATTCTATGCAGTTCCAGGCCCAGATTCAGATTCACCTACGCCCCTCTGTTCTCGATCCCGCCGGGGCTGCGGTTCAGTCCAGCTTGCATCAGCTGGGGCATACCCAGGTACAGCAGGTGCGCATTGGCAAGCATATCCAACTGCAGCTAGAGGCCCCCGACGCCGAGACCGCCCACCGCCAGGTGGATGAGCTGTGCCATCAACTGCTGGCCAACCCGGTGATTGAGACTTATCAAATCCAAGTGGATCCCATCGGTGGCTGATTTGATGGGTTCAGGTGATTTGAGGTTGACTTGAGGCGTTCCAAACAACTGTGAAATTGTCCATTTCACGGAGCGCAGTTTTTTCTTAGGGGAGAGAAACTGGGAAAATGTCTCAAGCTCTCTAGGATAGCTACAACCACACCCTCTTCTTTCCTCTCACTTAAGGGATCCCAATGGCTGGCGTGAGGTTTGGCATTGTTGTTTTTCCGGGTTCCAACTGCGACCGAGATGTAGCCTGGGTAACCCGCGGCCTCTTGGGCTGCCCAACGCGGCTGATCTGGCACCGAGAGACGGATTTGTCGGAGCTGGATGTGGTGGTGCTGCCGGGGGGCTTCAGCTATGGGGATTATTTGCGTTGTGGGGCCATCGCTCGTTTTGCTCCGGTGATGGGATCCCTGAAGGGGCACGTAGCGCGAGGGGGCTATGTGCTGGGCATCTGCAATGGCTTTCAGATCTTAACAGAGGCGGGCCTGCTGCCGGGGGCGCTGGTGCGCAATGCCAACCTGCACTTTATCTGCGACCGAGTGGGGATCCGTATAGAACGGCAGGATCTTCCCTGGACAAGCGCGTATCCCCAGGGATCCACCCTAACCCTGCCCATCGCCCATGGGGAAGGCCGCTACACCTGCGACCCGGATACCCTCAAGCAATTGCAGGATCAAGGGCAGATCGTCTTTCGCTATGCTCCGGTTGCGCCCAACGGCTCTGTGGACAACATCGCCGGCATTTGCGATCCCAGCAGTCGGATTCTGGGTTTAATGCCCCACCCTGAGCGGGCAGCAGATCCCGATTTGCCAGGGCAGGATGGGATCCCCTTCTGGCAGTCGATTTTGCACAGCTTCGCCGCCTAATTCTTCTCCTCCATTCTTCTCCGGGACAGCTCACTCCTGCCTCGGCCCTTGAGACAACACCTGGCGAACTTGATTCACCATCTCCTCGTGATCCACCACTGGCTTGGCGATATAACCATCTGCCCCGCTCTGGGCCAAGAATGCCTCGCGGTCGCCGCGCATCGCATGGGCCGTCACCAAAATAATGGGGATGGAGCGGCTTTTCGGATCCGCCTTCAGCAGTTGGGCAATGCGGATCCCGTCCACCGCCTCGCCGCGAAAGGTGCTCTGGGACAGGGAAACATCCAACAAAATGACATCCACCTCGTGCCCCTGGGCCAGCTTCAAAATCTGCTCCACATCCTGGCTGTGAAAGACCTCAAACCCGCCCCGCCGTCGCAACACCTTCTCAAAAACACGGGCGTTGATCGGATCATCTTCCACCAGCAGCACTGTTGCCATCGTTAACCCAATCTTGAATCTGAACCCAAGCTAAGCTGTCTCTGGGATCCCAAAAGCCATCCTAAGGCATCCTTAGCGAGTTCAATTTGAGCAGTAGGACAAGCGTTCTCCTACAGAGTACTGAAGAGTACCGAAAAGGGTCTCAGTAGCTCTGAGAACTCCCCCCTCCTCTCCCAAAAGGAAGGATCCTCAGGTTGCCGCTACTTGACTATTTATTTTGGAATCACTCCATTCCGAGTTGCCGCTACCCAACCGCAAATAGGAAAGCCGGAGAGAGCTCCGGCCCCATCCAGAAGTAAACCTAAACCACAGGTATCAAAGGAGATTGACTTTCCTTCTGCCTTGCTTGAGCCCGACGCGGCAGGAACGGCAGCCATTACCCTAGGTTACTTCTTGGTAATTCTCGGAGTTTCCCGAAAGGCGACCGCGAAAAACAGAAGGCCCAACGTCAAAAACAGGATAAAGGTGTAGGTGATGGCTTCCATACAAAACCTCCATTTCTAAGGGGGCTTGATTCCAGATTAACTCGGAGCCGCTAGCACCCCATCTCCAAAGTGAAGCAGAGTGCCGACGGCATCGCCGAAAAGGGCTCTAGGCTTCCTGAACCTTGCGAGTAGTGGGATCCCCTACTTTCTGGAAGACGCCGAACTCCACCATTTCCTCGCTCATATTGGGGTCAATACCGGCGAACACATCGCGGAAGAGAGTGCGAGCGCCGTGCCAGATGTGGCCAAAGAAGAACAGCAGGGCAAAGACCGCGTGAGCAAAGGTAAACCAACCGCGGGGGCTGGTGTGGAAGGTGCCGTCCGCCTTGGGGGTTTCTCGGTCGAACTCAAACAACTGACCCAACTGGGCCTGGCGGGCATATTTCTTGACGGTTGCCGGGTCGGTAAACACCTGACCGTCCAGCTTGCCGCCGTAAAACTCCACCGTCACGCCCACCTGCTCAAAGCTATAGCGAGACTCTGCCCGACGGAAGGGAATGTCTGCCCGCACCACCCCATCGGCATCCCGCAGGATAACCGGGAAGGTCTCGAAGAAGTTGGGCATCCGCTGCACCGTCAGCTCACGCCCTTCGCGGTCACGGAACACCGGGTAGCCCAGCCACTCGATGGCAATGCCATCCCCTTTGTTCATGGGGCCAGCTCGGAACAGACCCCCCTTGGCCGGGCTGTTGCCCACGTAGTCGTAGAAGAGCAAAGATTTGGGCAGGGAGTTGTAGGCCTCGCTGCGGGTCATCCCGGCTTCCATAGCCGCATTTACCCGGCGGTTAATCTCCTGGTTGAAATAGCCAGAATCCCATTGGTAGCGGGTGGGACCAAACAGCTCCACAGGGGTAGTGGCGCTGCCGTACCACATGGTTCCGGCCACCACAAAACCGGCAAAAAACACCGCCGCAATCGAGCTGGAAAGCACCGTCTCGATGTTCCCCATTCGCAGAGCGCGATAGAGGCGCTGGGGTGGGCGTACCGTGATGTGAAATAGACCTGCAATGATGCCCACGATGCCTGCAGCAATGTGGTGGGCCACCACCCCTCCGGCGTTGTAGGGGTTAAAACCGGCTGGCCCCCATTCCGGTGCTACCGGCTGGACGTGTCCCGTCGTCGCATAGGGATCGCTCACCCACATCCCCGGGCCAAACACCCCCGTCAGGTGAAAGGCGCCAAACCCAAAGCAGAGGATCCCGGCCAACAGCAGGTGGATCCCAAATATTTTCGGCAGATCCAAAGCCGGCTCGCCGGTGCGGGGATCCCGGAACAGCTCCAGATCCCAGTACACCCAGTGCCAGCAGGCCGCCAAGAAGAGCAATCCGGACAAAACGATATGAGCAGTAGCTACCCCTTCAAACGTCCAGAAGCCCGCATTGGCTACGCTCTCGCCGTAGATATTCCAACCGCCCCAGGAGTTGACCACCCCCAGGCGAACCATAAATGGCATGACAAA
Organism: Thermostichus sp. MS-CIW-38; assembly: GCF_054058415.1. Taxonomy (NCBI): domain Bacteria; kingdom Bacillati; phylum Cyanobacteriota; class Cyanophyceae; order Thermostichales; family Thermostichaceae; genus Thermostichus; species Thermostichus sp. MS-CIW-38. The sequence goes on from NZ_JBSSAH010000008.1 coordinate 62,798, forward strand.
CATGCCCTGACGCCACATCGGATTCAGGACAGGATCCGACGGATCGAAAATGGCCGTTTCATAGAGCGCCATCGACCCGGCCCAACCTGCTACCAGAGCAGTATGCATCAGGTGAACCGCGATTAGGCGACCTGGGTCATTCAGTACAACCGTATGGACCCGATACCACGGTAGTCCCATAAAGCTCGGTCCTCCACGTTCTCCAACACTTGCGCGATATCCAGTCAAAATTAAGCCGACATCTTACCTGGGATCCTGACCTGAGCAGTTTCTTCAGAGTCGAGGGGTGCCGCACCCGCTTGAACCCCTGAGCGCACCCAAGAGGATATCGCTCTCAGAATTTCCATCGCGGGCATCAAACAGTATAACGAAACGCTACCGACCTGAGTGGCTTCAGGCAGGATGCCGTCTCACTTTAGGCATCATCATCCCAGATCTCTCGCCGGAGATTAAAAATATGACTTAAAATGTTACAATACTTAGCAACTGTGAGCGCTCTCCTGGCTCAGGCTGAAAGGTGTCGTGGTTTCTGGCAGGGGTATGGCAACGATCCGCTTCGTCAACGAGAACCGAGAGATCTTCGTCGCTGAAGGCGCTAACTTGCGCTTGAAGGCTCTGGAAAACCAGATCGATCTCTACAAAATGATGGCCAAGCTGCTCAACTGCGGCGGCAACGGCCAATGTGGCACCTGTGTGGTGGAGATTGTCGAGGGATCCGAGAACCTCTCCCCTCGCACCGAGGCAGAAAACCGCAAGCTCAAGCGCAAGCCCGATAGCTACCGCCTTGCCTGCCAGACCAAAGTGCTGGGGGATGTTTCCGTCAAAACAAAGCCCTAGCCTTGGCCCGCCTGTTTTCCCTTTGGGCAAGTCGCACCTCAGAGTGGTATGCTGACTGCCAGTTGGGCTTGTGGCATTTGTGAGTTATGGAGACGAACTACCTGGGCATCTTGGCCACCCTCTTAGTTGTTCTGGTGCCCGCCATCTTCCTGGTGATTTTGTACGTGCAAACCTCCAGCAGATCTGGCGACTGAGTGGGCAGCTCCTGCCGATTCAAATTGGGCAAGGGGTATTCCTAAAGCCGGTCAAAAAGGGGATCCCCTGTGTACAAGAGGATCCCTTTGCGTTGGACAAACTGAGAGTACTTGGGGGAGCGCCCTCAAGGTGCTAAGTCAAGCTGTGGCTTGGGCTGCCTTGGCTTGGTCGAAGGTTCCCGCAGGCTCATACAAAAACTCAAACAGGTTGCCGTCGGGATCCTTGCCATAGAAAGAGGCAGTGCCATCCCGGTGGCTGTGGATTTCCCCCACCAGGATCCCTTGGGATTTCAGGCGCTGGTGTTCTTGCTGGAGCTCCTCCAGGTTGTCGAAGACAAAGCCAAAGTGAGGCCCTGCCGCGCGGTAGCCCGGCCCCAATAGCGCCAGCCCATCCTCTCCTGCCTTCATGTAGGCCCAGTCGGGATCCTGCCAGACGTTGACCATGCCCAGCTTTTGGTAGAACTCCACCGCCTTGGGGATGTCTTCTACCCGGATGGCGACATGCCCGAGTTGTCTAAGTGCCATGTCATCCTCTGTGCTCAATTGAGCCAACTGCAATGGTTCTTCTACAGATCAGCTTGACACACTCCCCGCCACAAAGGGCAGGGATCCCTGCGGTAGGACAGAACTTTAGACCCAACTTTTTGACAGCTTGAGGCTGGGATCCCAATCCAGTCCATAGGCAGGACAGAAGATGGTTTCAACCCATTGGATTGGGGATGAACCAAGACTTATCCTGTTGGCTGCGCGGCCAAGAACCGCTCCAGCTCGCTCAAAGCCTCTGCATCCATCTTAGTTTGCATAGGGCAAAACTTTGGCCCACACATGGAGCAGAACTCTGCCGTTTTGTAGATATCTGCCGGCAAGGTTTCGTCGTGATATTCTCTGGCGCGTTCTGGATCCAAAGACAATTCAAACTGCCGGTTCCAGTCGAAGTTATAGCGAGCTCTGGACATCTCATCATCGCGATCCCTGGCCCCAGGCCGGTGACGGGCAATGTCGGCAGCATGGGCGGCAATTTTGTAGGCAATGAGGCCGTTGCGCACGTCCTCAGCATTGGGCAAACCCAAGTGTTCCTTGGGGGTGACGTAGCAGAGCATTGCCGCACCATACCAGCCAGCCAAGGCCGCCCCAATGGCGGAGCTGATGTGGTCATAGCCTGCCGCAATATCGGTTACCAAAGGCCCCAAAACGTAGAAGGGAGCTTCGTCGCACTCCTCCATTTGCTTGCGCACGTTAAATTCAATTTGATCCATCGGCACGTGCCCCGGCCCTTCTACCATCACCTGCACATCGTGCTCCCAGGCCATGCGGGTCAGCTGGCCCAGGGTTTTCAACTCCGCCAGTTGCGCCTCATCAGAGGCATCGTGCAAACATCCCGGTCGCAAAGAATCTCCCAGACTAAAAGAAACATCGTATTTCTTGAAAATCTCGATAATGTCGCGGAAGTGGGTATAAAGCGGGTTTTGTTTGTGGTGGGCCAACATCCAACGGGCCAGGATCCCACCCCCACGAGAAACAATTCCCGTCAGGCGATGGCGCACCAACGGCAGATATTCGATCAGGATCCCGGCATGGATGGTCATGTAGTCCACCCCTTGCTGGGCCTGCTTTTCGATAATATGCAAGATATCTTCTGCCGAGAGTTTTTCGACATTGCCATGCACGCTTTCTAGGGCCTGGTAGATGGGCACCGTGCCAATGGGCACTGGAGAAGCTTGGATAATGGCTGTGCGAATTTCATCCAAATCGCCCCCGCCGGTGGACAGATCCATAACGGTATCGGCGCCGTATTTGATGGCCAATTTCAGCTTTTCCAGCTCTTCGGCCAAGCCGGAAGAAGTAGGGGAAGCGCCAATGTTGGCATTGACTTTGCACCGGGAAGCGATCCCAATGCACATCGGCTCGAGGTTGGTGTGATTGATGTTGGCAGGGATGATCATGCGACCCCGGGCCACTTCCGAGCGGATCAGTTCCGGCGGCAGGTTTTCCCGCCGGGCCACGTACTCCATCTCTTCGGTAATCGCGCCCTGACGGGCAAAGTGCATCTGCGTTACATTTGCTTGCCCACGGCGACGGGCAACCCATTCGCTGCGCATGTTGTCAACTCCAGTGCTCGCTTTCCTACGCTGGTATGAACCAGATCAGGTTCTGAGGATGTAATCTCAGCCTGGGGGGGATCCCCAGACACTCCTAGCGTGGTGTGATCATATCACCGAAATAGAGATGAGGCGGGGAGCTTTATAGTCTTTATTAAAAGAGTTTGAGATAGTACTAACCCTCACCCCTGGCCTCTCTCCCCATGAGATCCTGACCCTCACAGGGATCCCAGCCAGCGCCGCCAGCTCCACCAGGGATCCTTTCCCTTGCTGGCCCTGAACAGTTCGGCCACTTCCTCGCCGGTGGGCTGGGCAATAAAAGTCTTCAAGACGCTGTAGAGGCCGGGCTCTTCCTGCTGCCACACGCTCCAGGGATCCGGATAGGCCCGAAACAGGGCCCCCTCCACCAGGGAGCGCAGGTAGTAGCTGGTCTCAAAGGTGCTCAGGAACCGCTGCCGCAGCCGGCGACCGGCCAGACCCACCCCCACGGTGGCGGCATCCTGCAATTGGGGGTTGAGGAGAACGACGGGTTTGGGATCCCGTCCTTTGGAAGCCAGCCCAGAGGGATCCCCACCGCTGACCGCTTGGCAAACCCGCTCCACCTGATCCAAGCTGTAAACCGCTGGCATCACCAGCAGGAGGCTCTGTTCTGGGGTAGGTTGAGTCCGGGAAGTCAAGCTCTGTAATTCAATCCCTTCTGGCAGGGATCCCCATTCCCGCTGGGCCAGGGCTGCTCCGCCGGCATCGCTGAATAGCACCAAAGCAGGCGGTTGCAGCAGCTCCAAGAACGGGCGGGACAATACTTCTGGCTTGATGTCGGGGGCCAGGATCTCGATGAGCAGGCGGCGATACCCCGCTTGCATGGCCAAGCGAGTTGCCCGAATGGCTTGTTCGCAGGCTTGGGCCAGATCGACGGGCAGGTCGGGAAATTGAGTCAGTTGCAGTTGCTCGGCCACAGCTCAGATCCAATTCAGATCCAACAAGGTTCAAGAAACGGTTGCCTAGCCTGACGAGTCTTCCCAAGCCTTGTGGGTGAGCAACTCCTCCAGAACCCGCACCCCCCGCAGTTGGTTGGAAAGGGGCAGGTGGCCCTTGGGGGCGGAGAGATCCCAGATGAACTCGTCAGGGTAGCGAGTCCAGTGGTAGCCCTGCTTCCAGCCGATGAGGGGCCAGAGGCGCTCCCAGTTGCGGTTCACCCCCAACCACAATTGTCGCTGCACCGAGTAGCCAAAGCGATCCCCAGAGGCCACTCGCCACAGGTGATCAATCGTTCGCAAATCCTCCACCGGAATCCGGCTCACCTCGGAAAAATACAGCCAGCCCCGCCGCGCTGCCCCCTCTCCTGCCGCCCGACATAGCAGTTGTAGGCTCAGCCGATCCGCCTCCAGCCAGGCTCCCGCCGATAACAGCTCCTGTAGAGGACGATAGTCGATATTCAGGGCTGAAGTCAGAGGGACGGTCACCATTGCCAAGTTGCAAAAGGTCTCCCTTGATTTTAGCTAGTCCGCCGAGAAGCCCCGCCCTCTGTCCGCAGGACGAGGGTCGGGATGAGAGGCGGGAGTTCCTTGGTTTTCAATGTACTGGCACAAAACCGAGACCGTCACCCCACCACATGAAGCGATGAAATAAGATTCATTCCACAGTACATTTTTCCGATATATCTTGCTGATGTAGTCCGCAAACTCGCTTCTCATCCTACGGCTAGAGACGGATTTAATGTTGTTTACCAACTTGGACAGATCTATCTGCGGATAGTACTGGAACAGCAGATGAATATGGTCTGCCTCGCCGTTAAACTCAATAAGTTTGCAGCCCCACTTTTGGCAGAGGTCATACATAACTTCATGCAATCGCTGCAACATTTCTCTGGTAAATACCTTGCGACGGTACTTGGTGGTTAAGACCAAGTGTGCCTTCAAATCAGATACAGCTCTGCCGCTGGAAACAAAATCATGCTTCATGGCTGCTAATCCTTACTGGTGCTATAATCAGTGTAGCGGTTTCTAGGCACGCTTAAGATGAGGACTGCTTATCAGTACCGTCTGCGGCCTACGCCCAGCCAAGCTGCCCTGATGGATCAGTGGCTGGAGCTGTTGCGCAAGCAGTACAACTATCGGCTGGCAGAGCGGTTTAACTGGTGGGAGCAAAACCGCTGTGATATCAACGCTTGCCCTTTAATCTGTCATTTGCCTGAGCTGAGAGACAGGCCGGATGTCTACTCCCAAAAACGAGACTTGGTGAACACCAAGGCAAGGTTCCCCGAATACCAAGCAGTCCACTCGCAAGTCCTCCAAGATTGCGTAGAGCGAGTGCACAAAGCATTCGACCGCTGGCTGAAAGGCGACCGCAACGGCAAGAGGATAGGGAGGCCGAGATTCAAGGGGGTGGGCCGGTATCGTTCCTTCACCTTCCCCCAGATGAAGCAGGACTGCCTTCAGGGGAAGTTCATTCATCTGCCCAAGATTGGCACAGTTAAGCTGATTCAGCACCGTCCTTTGCCTGACGGTTTTGTCATCAAGACTGCTACCATCACCCGCAAAGCGGACGGGTGGTATGTGACATTAAGCCTGCAAGATACGTCTGTCCCCGAGTTCACTCCTGACCTGCCAACACTGGAGAACACCATGGGGATCGACATGGGGCTGGACTCCTTTTTGACGACCGATACGGGGGAGTCCGTCCCAGTGCCCCAGTATTACCGCCGCGCCCAAAAGCGGCTGGAGAGGCTGCAGCGGTCTTTATCCCGCAAGCAGAAAGGGTCAAACCGCCGTAAGAAAGCCCTGAAGCGGGTGGCCAAGGCTCATCTCAGGGTGGCCAACCAGCGTAAAGACTTCCACTACAAAACAGCCAAGAAGCTGGTAAGCAAGGGAAAGCATATTGCGTATGAGGCGCTCAACATCAAAGGTATTGCCAGAACCAAACTAGCGAAATCTACTTATGATGCCGGGTGGGGGCAATTCCTGCGGATTCTCGCAGTCAAGGCTGAAAGAGCTGGGCTGAGGGTGATCGCAGTAGATCCAAGCGGCACAAGCCAAAACTGCTCTCGGTGCGGCCAAAAGGTACCGAAGACCATCCGAGACAGATGGCACTCTTGCCCGCATTGTGGACTGGAACTGCACCGAGACCACAACGCGGCGATCAACATCAAATACAGGGCGGTGGGGCATCCCGTCCTTAAAGCTCAGGAAATGTCCTTCACAGGAGTCACTGAGAAGCCCGCCTGTGCGTCAGCATGAGTGCGGGAGTATGTCACTCCCTGCTGTCCGTCCCCTCAGGTTTCAGGCGGGTACTTGGGCGGATCCCCGAAGATGATGCGATAGCCGATGTACGCCACCCCCAACAGCCCTGCCAGGATCCACAAGAAAGCCGAAAAGGGTAGGCGGGAAAAGAAGACAAGATAAACCCGGCGACTGAGCCAAGAAAAAATAAGATAGACTGCCGCCAAAATGCCGATCCCTTGCAAGGTGCGAAAAGCCGGCACCCGCGAGAGAGGCATGCGCTGGCGTGCCACCCAGATGGAGCTAAGAAAAGTCCAGGGAGGCACCAGCAGCAAGAACATATCCGCCTGCTTCACCACCGCCTGCCAGCCGGCGGTGTTGGTGGCATAGGCCAAGTAGCCCGCCCAGAGGACAAGAGTTACCGCTCCCAAGCCGATACTTAAGCTGAGCAAAAAAGGCTCCTCCCATTGGCCTGGGATCCAGTCGCAGAGAACCCAAACCACCCAAGGGGTGGCAAAGAGCAAAAGCGCAATGGCTAAGCCATTGGCGTTGAGCTGGGTAAAAAACTTCTCCAGAGTCATGAACAACAAAAGGAGCGGACGTCACCCTTGATGGTAATGATTCCTCCTTGAGGAAGCAACTCAATCCGTATACAAATCCACCTATTGTGGGCAATGCCCGCAAGGTTTACAGCCCGCCTGGGCACCCCGGTAAACGTTGCCAAGTAACACCAGCAGGGATAGGAGTAGGAAAAAGAAAAGGGATCCTTGACACTGGCCAGGGATCCCTTCCTAAAAAGCTCAAGACATTTCTCCGGCACGCTGCTGAGGCAACTCATCCAAGCCAATCTCCCCTTTGGCAAGAAGGAAGCCCGGCACCGGATTACCACTCCTCTGGACCAATCTGCCCCAGTCTGTTAACCCAATCTACAGACCTTGCAGCACCGTATCTGGGCGGGCCGACAGGTTCTGGATGCGGGTATCCTGGGCCGGCGGGGTGTCCGGTTCGGTGAACACGCCGATCTGCCGCAAATACCGAGCCAAGGCATCTTGCTCGCTGCCGGGGGTGTCGAAGGTAATGCCAGAGCTGGGGGCCAAGTTGACCCGGTTGGGGTTAGACAGGCGAGGGAAGGGATAGTCATCCCCACCATTGGCCAAGAAGTCCAGGGTCACCAGGCGGAAGGTGCGTCTGGGATCCCCTTGCACTTGGCCGTTGCGCACCACCACATCCCGACCTGTGGGCGTATCCACCCGCAAGGAGAGGACGCGGGATCCCGGTGGCCGCGAGGGATCAAAGCTAAAGGCAAAGCCGCCAATTTGGGGGAAGCGGCCCGGCGTAGCTCCCGGCTGGGTTTGCGCCACCCCGTGTTCCACTATCTGCTTCAGTTCCTCAGCGGTGACGGTCAACAGAGAGAGGCCGTTGTTAAAAGCAAGGGCCGTTTCGATGTCCAGCTGAGAGATTTGACCGGACTGCTTGCCGGCTTCAGGGTTAGCCACCGGTGGGATGCGCCGCACCGGCTCACCGCCGCCGCCGCCGGTGGTAGCCCCAATGGGAGCGCGAATGCCACCGCCATTTTTCAGGGAGATAACCGTAGAAGGATCGACCGTTCTGGCGTAGGCCAAGTTGGCATCGGCAGTGAGGTTGCCCAGGTTGGTTTCCTCGGTGCGCACCTCTGCCCGCAGGCCGTTGAGAAATTGGGTGGTGGAGCCGAAGGTGCGGCCATCTTTGGTGCGGATGATGTTGCCAATTTCGTTGGCTATCCGCACTACGTCAGGATTGGGGGTGCCCCTGACAGCTGCTACCCCTTGGTCGTCGGTGGCATAGGCACCGCTCACCGGGTCAATGCGGGCAATAACCCCGTTGGCGTCAAAGCTGACCACCAGGCGGCCCACGTAGCGATAGTTGGAGCCGGTGTTGACCACCGCCACCGGTTGACCACTGGCGGAGGAGCGCAAGATGGGGTAGTCACCCCTGCGGGTATCGGGCAAATCAGTGCGCAGGCGATCGGTGGGCTTGGCGATCACCCGGTGGGATCCGCCGGCAATGATGATGTCCACATTTCGCAATTGGCTGGCCAGGGCTACCTCGTTTTGCAACTGTTGCAGATGGGCTAGGAGGATAATTTTGTTGATGCCCTGAGCGGTGAGTTGATCGACAAAGCCCTGGATCAGGGCAGCACTTACCTGGTCGGTGTCGTCCACCCTGCCTTCTACCCTCACCTCTGGGCCGGGGCTGGAAATGGCAGCCAAGCGAGTGGTGGTGGCTCCCACCAAGCCAATTCGCTGCCCTCCTACGGTAATCACTGCTGTCTTGGCAATTCTGCCTCGAATGGAGCTGGCCTCTTGGCCATCGGCGGCAAAGTCAGCGCTGGCCAATTCGCCGGTACCGCTGAAGCTGAGGTTGGCGCTCAAGTAGGGAAAACGAGCCCCAGCGTAGCCGCGGCCAGTGTCGGGCCGGATGAGGTCGCGAATTTGGCGCGTGCCCTGGTCGAACTCGTGGTTGCCGAAGGCAGCCGCCTCAAAGCCAATGGCGTTGATGATCTCGATATCGGCTTTGCCAGGGGTGAGGTTGTAACGGCCTTGCAGAGACCGATCCGTGCTGGCGTTGTAGAAGGGGCTGGGGATATAGTTGTCCCCACTGGAGAGCACCACCGTATTTGGGAATTGGGGGCGCAGAGCGTTCACCACCGCCGAGAAGCGCGGCGCATCTTGTACGGCAGCTATCGAGGCTTCCAAGTCGCTGGCGTGTAGGATTTGTAGGGTAAAAGCGGGCGGCTGAGTCGAGAGAGCCACATTGGGATCCGAGGCGATAAACCCAGCCCCTCCGCCGGTTGGGGGAACCGAGCTGCTGCTACCGCAGGCGCTGGCCAGGCTCAGCACCAAACACCACAACCCGACCCACAGGGACCTGGCCAGAGGGTTCAGCCAATCCGGGAGCCATCTCTTGGCAGGGGCAGACCCTCGAGCACGGCAAGCTGGTTTCATGACAATTCCTTCACTCCATCCGCAAGAGAGGACGCATCCGCGTTCACGTTACCAGGGGTGGGATGGGGGTTTCGTTATGGCCTGTCTAAGGTTAGGTCAAGTTTAGGTTAAGCTTCCCATGGATCCCAGCCAAATTGTTGCAAGTCCACCTGGCCCTCGGCGTCGAAGTGGATCCCTTCGGCTTGGAGTAGGACTTTTTGCAAGTCGTCGTAGCCAAGGCGAAAGGGGGAGTAGGAAATGCAGCCCTGGGCGTTGATCACCCGTTGCCAAGGGATGTCGGTGTTTTGGCCTTGCAGGCGAAACAAAGCATAGCCCACCTGGCGAGCATAGCCGGGGTAACCGGCAACCCGCGCCACCTGCCCATAGGTGGCCACTCGGCCCGGCGGGATCCGCCGCACCACTTCGTAAAAGCGCTGGTAGAGGCTAGTAGATGGAGCGCTAGTGGAGCCAGACTGGGTCACAGGGATCCTCGCTCAAACTTGGCAGACAATAAGATGTGGAACGGATTGGATCCCCGCATCCATGAGCTATTTAATCGCGGTACTGCCGGATCGCATAGCCGCTGAGGCGGCCTACAGCGCCCTGGAACAAGCCGGCTTTTCCCTGGAGCGATTGCACCTACTGGGGCGGGGCTACAAAACCGCCGACGAGTTTGGGCTGATCGATCCGGCCCGAGCCGCCCGCCGTCAGATGCAGCGTTTGGCCATTTGGTTGGTGCCCTTTGGCTTTTTGGCCGGGGTGGGGTTCAGCGTTTTGAGTGGTTTGGATACCTTTGCCTGGGCGGGACCTATAGGCAACCACCTGATCGGCGGCCTATTGGGCGCGATGGGCGGGGCCATGGGCAGCTTTTTCGTCGGCGGCGGAGTGGGCTTGTCTGGTGGCTCCGGCGATGCTTTGGCTTACCGCAACCGCCTCGCTGCGGGCAAGTACGTGCTCATTGTGGAAGAAGAGAACGAAACCCGCCTCCGCGAAGCCACGCGGATTTTGCGCCAGTTTGAGCCGGAAAATCTGCAAGGGTACAGAGAGCGCCCCTAGACTGGGAGATCTGGGCAGCTATTGAGAGAACTCAGGGAGGTCCAAAAGCATGTCTTGGCTGTGGCAGCAAGTCCCATCGCCGCTTGGGCGGTGGCGGAAGGAAGGGATCCCCAGCTTTGCCGCTGTTGGGGGCGCCCTGGCAGTTACGGGGTTTTTTTCGCCGGCTTTTGCCCACCACGCCCTAGGAGGGAAACTGCCTGCAACGGCCTGGGAGGGATTTCTCTCCGGGCTGGCTCACCCTGTCATTGGCTTGGATCACCTGGCCTTCGTCGTGGCCATCGGTCTTGTGGCGGCGGGGCAGCCCTGGCGCTACGGGATCCCGCTGGGCTTTGTGCTAGCGGGTCTGGTGGGCACTGGGATCCACCTGGCCGGCTGGGATCCCCTGGGACTGACGGAGCTGGCCATTGCCTCTTCCGTGGTTCTCTTCGGCTTGCTGCTGGTGCAACCGCGGCAGATCCCAAGTTGGCTCTTGCTAATAGGGGGATCCCTGGCGGGGCTATTCCATGGCTATGCCTACGCCGAAACCATTATCGGCGCCCAACCCATGCCTTGGGTGGGATATCTACTGGGGTTGAGCACCGTCCAGTATGGGGTAGCTCTCCTGGCCCTTTGGGCAGCAGAACGCTGGGGGTTGCGGATCCCTGGCTTAACTCGCTGGGCCGGCTGGGCGATTACAGTGGTGGGGGCTGCCTTCCTGACCTTGGCAGTGGTGGGCTCTTGAAGGCGCTCCTGCTCGGATCCCTTGCACTGGGGATCCCCGATCCGGTACAAGGATAGCGGTGAAGATCTGTAAAACGAGGGGAGATCCCATGGAGCGCACCTTTATTGCCATCAAGCCAGACGGCGTGCAGCGGGGGCTGGTGGGCACCATCATCCAGCGCCTGGAGAGCCGGGGCTACCAATTGGTGGGCCTGAAGCTGGTGCAAGTGAGCCAAGAGCTGGCGGAAGCCCATTACGCCGAACACAAGGAGCGCCCCTTCTTCCACAGTTTGGTGAAGTTCATTACCTCGGGGCCGGTGGTGGCTATGGTCTGGCAGGGCAAAGGGGTGATTGCTGCCGCCCGTAAGCTCATCGGCAAGACCAACCCCCTGGAGGCAGAACCGGGCACCATTCGCGGCGATTTTGGCATCGACATTGGCCGCAACCTCATTCACGGCTCCGATGGAGTTGAAACCGCGCAGCGGGAGATCGCCCTTTGGTTCGATGAGTCGGAATTGGTGAGCTGGACACCGGTTGCCCAAAGCTGGATTTATGAGTAGGTACTTGCTGCAGGCAAGGGGTAGTCGTGTTCGCAGGTTCCAGACCGGAAGTAGTGCAGAGCGCTAGGGCCGTGTTTCGAACTGGCTTCGGCTGGCCGCAAGCGGCTCTGTTGGAAGTGCCTTGAACCACCCCTTCTCTGCCAAAACTCGAGCGGCAAGCAGGATCTGTTTGCTACTGAATTGTTGTTTTCTATCTCCCCAGGCGTAGAAGCTTTCCACCAACTCTGCCGTCGTAGAAGGGTGCCCACGAGTCACGATCCAGTGGACAGTAGCCAGCAATTCTAGACCATAGGGCGACTCAAAGCCCTCCACGAGGTCGCTGACACGCTCAAAGCGTTCTCTCGTCTCTGGCTGTCCAGCGAGATATCTATGGGCTTCCTCGACAGCACCGGGCACCAGTTCCAGCTTCTTGTCTGGTCGATCACCGCCCGAGCCGTACCCAGAGTACCCAGAGATGTAATATCCCTCGATTTCTTTGAGAACATGCCGCAAGTTCTCGGCGTAGGGTCCATGAACGCCCTTTGTAAATCGCAGGCGAAGCGGCTCCCCGGCTTCCTGCAGGAAGTACATCAGCTTGTGCAGCTCAAGCAAAGAGACAAACGGAACAAGTAGACCGTTTACATAGCGCTCCATAAGGCCCACCAGCACCGCTCTTCCCGGCGTCAAGGAAGGGATCTGGCCGCGGCGCATGCTCTTCGGTAAAGGCTGAGGCCCGGTGGGCTCAAAGACAAGGATGTGGACGTCGGGAAGTTCTGCTAGCGCCTGCTCGATGCGGGAGCGCACATCGGGCCAATGAAGACCCCCGAGGCCGCAGCCTAGGGGTGGCAAAGCGACTGAGCGCAGACCAAGATGCCTGATCTCCTCGGCAAGGGACTTCAGCCCAGCTTCTATATCCTCGATCCGCGACTTCCCCCGCCAGTGGCGTTTTGTGGGGAAATTGATGATGTAGCGCGGATTGGTCAGGTTTCCGGTCTCGAAAACGAACATTTTGCCCGGTTGGACTTCCCCCCGCCGGCAGGCTGCGGCATAGGCCTTGAAGTTCCCAGGCCATGATTTCAAGTGCTGTCGCAGAACCAGTAACAAGAATCCCCTGCCTAAAAGCGGGGGGGTATGTCAAAATCCCTTGCAAGTTGTCTACATGGGTAATGTGGTAGATTTTGGGACTTTCTGGAATTGGCGCCATACCTCCGCTCTACGATGCAGCTTTGAAAAAGGCAGAGCCAGATGCGCTTCACTCGGAACGAGAGTCAAGACCGACAGGCTTTTGAGCAGTGGAGCTCTCGCTTGGCTCGGGCAGATAGAGACGTTCTTCCGAGGCGTCATACTCAAATAGCTCCGCATAGCGTCCCCAGTCAATGGCGGTGGCAAACTGCCGTTCGGCTTCAGCGTGGGGGAAGTGTTCGTCCCAAAGATTCAAGAAGAAGTCCGCTCGCATGGAGCGGCTGCCTTTTTCTTCCAGGGTCTGCAAGATGCTGCGGAACACGGGCACCCGTGCCAATAGCTGTTGTCGGAAGAGATCCTTGCTGCGCAGGATGGTGGTGTTGGCAAAGTCCTGGCCAATTTCGGTCAGTTGCACCACTCTGCCGGTCACCTCGGCAAACCCCAACAGTACCGCCGCATCCAAAATAGGCAGCAGGTCGTCCACGGCCAGTTGCAGCCGTTCAGCCAGGTTAGAAATCTCTGCCCGCCCTTGTGGCCACTCCACGAGCAGTTCCAAAAGGCCGCTGATCCCGCCTACCCGCGCATGGGGCAGAGGCAAGGCATAGGGGGAAGCCGCCTTATCACCGACCGGAGCAGGCAGGGCCACCTCTCCCGTAATAGCGATTTCGGGGTTGGTCATGATCTCGTAGATGTAGTCCACCAAGGACTTGAAGCGGGGATCCGTGCGCTTGTGGGGCCGCGGCAGGTCAATTCTCACCTCCCCCCGGATCCGCCCCGGGTTGGATCCCAGAATCACCACCCGATCCGCTAAAAACACCGCCTCTTCGATGTTGTGGGTAACGATGAGGATGCTTTGGGAAGAGAAGGCTTGCGCATTCCACAGCTCATCAATTTCCCCCCGCAGGTTTTCCGCCGTCAGCACGTCCAAAGCGCTAAAAGGCTCATCCATAAACAGCACCTTGGGCTCTAGGACAAAGGCGCGGGCAAAGCCCACCCGCTGCTTCATCCCCCCCGAAAGCTCCTTGGGGTAAGCGTTCTCAAACCCATCCAAGCCCACCAAGTCAATGGCCTTCAGGGCCGTTTGCCGGCGGATCTCGCGGGGGATCCCTCGGGCTTGCAGCCCCAGCTCCACATTTTCTTGCACGGTCAGCCAGGGTAGGAGAGCAAAGCTCTGAAACACCATCGCCACATCGGGGTTAGGCCCACGTAGAGGCTGGCCGTTACTCAGCACCCGCCCTTGACTGGGGGGGATCAGGCCCGCCATGATGCGCAAAAGGGTGCTTTTGCCACTGCCGCTACGGCCCAGCAGAGCCAAGACCTCCCCTGCCCGCACTTGCAAATCAATTTGGCTTAAAACGGTAAACTCCCCCTTGCCCTCTGGCAAAGGAAAGCGCTTGTAGACTTTCTCAGCCTCAATTAAAACGGGGGAAGCTGCAGAGCTCATAGAGAGATTACCTCAGAAACTGAAAAGACTAAAGGTGATACTTTTCTTCCGCCAACTGATACAGCCGTCGCCAGAAGAGGCGGTTAAGGCCCACCACAAACAAGCTCATCATGCCAATGCCCAAGGTAATGCGGGGCCAGTCTCCCACCGCCGTTGCCTCAGCAATGTAGGTGCCCAATCCTGTAGCCTTGAGGGTGGTGGATCCCCAGGCCACAATCTCCGAGACAATGCTGGCGTTCCAAGCGCCGCCGCTGGCCGTGATTCCCCCGGTGACCCAGGCGGAAAAGATCCCTGGAATGATCAGCTTTCGCCAGCGCTGCCATCCTCGTAAGCCCACATCCACAGCCATTTCTCGCAAGTCTGTGGGGATGCTCTGGGCGCCGGCAATGGAGTTGAAAAGGATGTACCACTGTGCCCCCAACGACATGAGCAAAATGCTGCCCCACTCAATGCTGATCTGGGCGCGGATAAAAAACAACGTGGCAAAGGGAAAAAGGAAATTGGCCGGGAAAGCTGCCAGAAATTGCACCACCGGCTGCAGCAGTTTCGCCAGTTTTGGATTAAAGCCAATGGCCACCCCAATGGGAGTCCAGATCACCGTGGCGAACACCAGCAACACGCTAACCCGCAGCAAGGTGAGGATCCCTAGCCCGAAGGTCAGCACCACCTCCCCAAAGCCCACAGTGGTGGCCACAAAATAAACAATCCAAATCCCAATGCCGCCAATAGCTGCCCAGGAAAGCTGGGTTAGCAGCCGCTCGCGGCGTCGCTCGGCCTCAGGACTAAGGGGATCCACCCAACGGGGGCGAGTTAAGTGGGACAACAGCCGATCCACCAACTCTGCCAAGGGGGACAGCCAACTGCCGATCAGCCGCGGGATCCGCGCCATGGTCAGCAGATCGTACAGCCAGGATTCGGGGGCAGCAGCCCCGCTGCTCTGTTCCAGGCGAAACTTATCCGACCAAGCCACCAAAGGTCGCCAGAAGAGCTGATCCACCAGCAGGATCACCCCGGCCATGGTCAGGAGCGCCCAGCCCAGCTTGGGCAGATCCTCCGCCTGGACGGCCGCTTCCACATAGGATCCCAGCCCCGGCAGCGTGTATTCCTGGTTGAGCACGCTGATGGCTTCGCTGGCTGCCACAAAGAACCACCCTCCGCCAAAGCTCATCATGGCGTTCCAGATGAGGCCCACCATTGCCGCCGGCACTTCCAACTGGGTAAAGCGCTGCCACCCCGACAGGCGATACAAGGTAGCGGCTTCCACCAACTCTTGAGGCAGCGTGCGCAGGGATTGGTAGAAGGAAAAGGTCATGTTCCAGACCTGGCTGGTGAAGATGGCAAAGATAGAAGCCGCCTCCAACCCCAGCAAGCTGCCGGGAAAAAGGGCAATAAAGCCGGTGACGGTAATGGAGAGAAACCCCAACACCGGCACCGATTGCAAGATATCCAACAGGGGGATCAAAATGCGCTCGGCCCAGCGGCTTTTGGCAGCAATGTAGCCATAGACCAAGGTAAAAAGGGTGGAAAAGGGCAAGGCGAGGAACATGCGCAAGGTGGAGCGGGCGGCGTAGTAGGGCAGGTTGCGCGGATCCAAGTCGATCCGGGGCACCACCGCCGGAGGCTGAAACCGCTCAAAAGCCCCCACTCCCACCTGCGCCACCAAGGCCAGGAGAACCAACGTGCCCAGAATGATGGCCCCATCCGCAGCCTCCGCTGGCAGCCGACGCAGCGCCTCCGGCGAAGGAAAAGTCCTCATCTTCCCTGACCAAGCCCGGCATCCGCGCCCAGTGTACACCGTTTGCGGTTGATCCGGGAGGAGTTGCGAGCTCCCGGATCCAGGCGGCTACTCTTCTGGCAACTCAGGGGGAGATTCCTTCCACTGGGGATTGTCCAAGATGGCTTTTTTGGTCTGCTTGAGTTGTTTCCACAGCTCTTTGATTTGCCGGTAGGCTTCTTCCGGGGTAATTTTGCCCCCGGTTTCCAAGCTACAAATCAAGGACACTTTATTGCTAAATTCCTGCAGGTTGGCATCAAAAACTAGGTTCTGCGGCTTCACTTCGCCCCAGTAGGGATAGCGAGGCGAAATGAATTCATCTTTGTTGGGAGGTTTGTTGGGAGGAGTTGGTTCTGCCACGGCCTAACCAGGGTAAAAGAATGGTTCACAACAAGAAGGTCAACATGAAAAGCTCCATTAAAGCAGGATCTACTAGCCCAGTTTATGGGCGTTTTCTCTTAACCGGCTTGGGTACTTTTGCGGGATCCCGCGGCGGATACACTTGTGGATTGGAAATGGGCTGCTGCCCTCGCGGCGGGGGGAGAGGGCCCTTCTGGAGTCGGGGGGTTGAACGCTTCAGGCGTGGGCGCGGCGGCGTTTTGAGCACAGGGCCGATGGGAGTGCCCGCCTCCACATAGAGCAGGGATCCGCGGCGGCGCACCTGCAGATCCCAGAAATTGCCTACCCCTTTGCCCGGCAGGGATCCAATCAGGCGCAATTTGAAGGCTTGGGGCTTGGAGGCTGCAGTTCCATCCTTCTGGACTCGCTGAGAGGGAGAGTTGGCGGAAGCTTTTTTGCCCGATTGACGGATCTTGACAATGATGAATCCTTTCTCCTGCGATTGAAAAACGACCTCGCCCCGGATGGAAAACCAATCCGGCACCACCGTCGGACGGGATCCCTCGGGGAGAGTTCGCCCCATTTCTTCTGGGGCCCACACCCCCAGCAACTGCACGTGCAGATCTTCGGTTTTGTCGCGGGTGCGAGGATAAACCACCCACAGATAGTTGCGTTCCGGCTTCAGGTGCTTCCGTACCAGGCTCATCACCCGGCCCAGCAATACGGCATTGAGATCCAGGCCATCCGAGGTGCGCAAAACCCCGCGGGTAAAATGCTCTGGGGAGGGAATGTATTGCCCTTCGATGAGGCCGATGGCTCGGTATTGCATCTTCTCCCCAGGCGGCGGGATGGGTTCCAAACAGACTCGCTCTTTCTTTTCTTCCAAGCTAGCAGTGGTACTGACAACAGGCTGCAAGGACTCCGTCCCGCTGTCGCGAACAGCACCAGGAGCTGCCGCAGGATCCTGAGCTTTCGCTGATGACAGGGATCCCTTGGCCTCACCCGTTGAGCTGGGTCTGGGGGGCCGTACCGGTCGAAAGGGAGGTCTCAGATCGGAGGACATTGTGACGGTTCCGTTGCTGTCAATTCAGAATGCTCGGCGGCAGACATTTACCGTTGCAAAAACAGGCCATAACTTTGCTCTTGACCCAAGACCTGCTCAACACACCATTCACTAGCCTAACAACGCCCAACAGCGTCTTTCCATCCTGCTTCCATTGACAAACTCCCAGCAGGTGCCCTCGTCGGGAACTGGGGAGCCAGCAGTTGTCAACACTGTAGCCGACGTGTAGCCAATACTAGCAACTGTTCCAAGGGAATGGTTCTCAGGCCGCAGAATGTTTATCCCCCAGACAGAACCATTTCATCTTTATGGTCATTTCGATTCGAACTAGGACATTATACTCACACCCAAAACATTGAAGGTGCAGAGCCAGAAGGCTTTTCTCAGTAGCCCAGGCGTCTCACCCTAAGCTGAAACGAATAGAGTACCTGTAGTTTTTTCCGGCAACGCTGACTGGAGGTGTTTTTGCACAGCCGGGATCCAACTGGCCGATCCCCAGGGCTCTCTAAGGGCTGGATTGCATTCCCTCAGCCAAGGGGATCCATTCAGCCATCTTGAAGCTCATCGCTTAGGCAGGCGTTACCCACACCTGGGGAGTAAAACTGCCGTGTAGGCCATAGGGAATGTGGTGCCGCAATGGGATCCGCGCAACCGGGCCGGCTGTCAGATCGGCTGCTTCTAGGATCACCACTTGAGAGCGCTGGCTGGCCGCATCAAAAACCACCGTCACGATCCACCCTGCCTCTTCGCCCTGACCTTCTGGATCGGGGATGAACACCGGTTCTCCCACAAAGCCGCGGGGGGCAAAGCTGTACTGCTGTGTGCGGCCTGTGGCGGTATCCAGCTTGAGGATGGCTTGCAGAGGAGCATTGGGGCCAGGAGCATGGGTGGCCCCGATGTAGATGTAGCGGTGGGATCCCCCCATTCGAGCCGGGTGGATGGCCGGAAACTCCACCGAGCGATCCAGCAGCAGTTCCCGCTTCACGCTGCCCCCCTTGGGATCCAGATAGAACCGCCACAGCTTGCCCGCCGGAATCTGGGCAAAGTCAATCTGCAGGTAATCGGCATCCGGCTCCAGGGCAGGGTAGCTCTCATAGAGGACGGCATCCACCACAACCCGATCCCCGACTTCGTAGCCGTTGACAAAATGGAAAACAAACCCCGGCTCCGCTTCCAGTTGCAGCGGCTTATCGCCCTGGGGAAAGAGCCAGATGCGGGTCGGCTCCCCCGGTTTCAAGGTCAAACAGGTGCCCGCCGGTTGCCAGCCCAACACAAACGGCAGGGGGTTGAAAGCCAAGGGATTTTGGAAAAAGATACGGTAGCGGGGTGTCCAGACAAAATCGTGCAGGAAGGCAAAACCGGGCAGGCGGTAATCCCGCTTTTCCACCAAGCGCCCGCGCGAGTCCAGACGATAAAACAGCAACGTGGAGTTCTGGGCAGCCCGCACCCCAAAGGCGATGAGATCTCCCGTGTGGGGATCCCGCCGGGGATGGGCAGTGAAAGGCTGGCTGGCCGAGATCCCTCCTGCAAACGTTTCGATCCCCTCGGTGGCCAAGGTGGCCGGGTTCAGCCGGTAAGGGGCACTGGCCTCCCACAGGGCCAGCAGCTTGTCTCCCTGGTAGATGACGTTGGTGTTGGCGGGATTTTTGAACCGCAAGTCGAGAAAGTTGCTCCACCAGCCGCCCGGCTTTTGGGTGCCAAACACCCCTCGGTAAAGCACCCGACCGGCTTTTTCCTCTGCTTCAAACTCGCGGGTGCGCACAAACCGGTTGCGAAAATGAACCTTCCCCTCCACAAAGGTGATGGCGCAGACCATGCCGTCGCCATCGAACGGGTGTCCGTAGCGCTGGGATCCCGCCTCCAGCTTGCCCGGGCCGTTGCGAAACAGGGTTCCCCGCAACCCTGCCGGGATCCGTCCTTCGATCTCCGTAATCCAATAGTCGTACTCCTGGGATAGGGAGCGATAGCCCAATTGCCAGTCGGTGGTGCTGTAGGGAAGGGAAGCGACGCTGACCATGGAAGATCTGCATGCAACGCCCTCTATTGTTGCTTAAACTTTTGTGAAGTCGCCAGTTTTTCTGGGCCGGGATGGTCTCCTGGGTGGGGATCCCCAAGATGGAGTCCCGCCAACTGGACTATGGTAGAAAATGCCCCCAAAGCGCCTGACAGGATCCACAGTACCCATGTTTGATGCCCTCTCCGAGAAGTTGGAATTGGCCTGGAGAAAGCTGCGCGGCCAGGACAAGATCACCGAAACCAACATTCAAGAAGCTCTGCGGGAGGTGCGGCGAGCCCTGCTGGATGCGGATGTCAACTTGCAGGTGGTGAAGCAGTTCATCGAGGATGTGCGGGAAGCTGCCCTGGGATCCGAGGTCATCCTGGGGGTGACGCCGGATCAGCAGTTCATCAAGATCGTCCACGACGAGCTGGTGAAAGTGATGGGGGAAGCCAACGTGCCCATTGCCCAAGCGGAGCAGCCTCCCACCATTGTCCTCATGGCCGGTTTGCAGGGATCCGGGAAAACCACCACCTGCGCCAAGTTGGCTCTGTATTTGCGCAAGCAGGGCAAGAAGTCTCTCATGGTGGCCGGAGACATCTACCGTCCGGCGGCCATCGACCAGCTCAAGACGCTGGGCCAGCAAATTCAGATCCCCGTTTTCGACCTGGGCAAAGCAGATCCCGTCGAGATTGCCCGGCAGGGGGTGGAGACGGCCCGGCAGCAGGGCTACGACTACGTGATTTTGGACACTGCCGGTCGCCTGCAGATTGACCTGGAGATGATGGCGGAGCTGGAGCGGATCAAGGCGGCGGTGCAGCCCCACGAGATCCTGCTGGTGGTGGATGCCATGATCGGCCAAGAGGCAGCCAGCCTTACCCGAGCCTTCCACGAGCGCTTGGGCATCACTGGGGCCATTCTCACCAAGCTGGATGGGGACACCCGCGGTGGGGCCGCCCTTTCCATTCGCCAAGTGTCCGGTCAGCCCATCAAGTTCATCGGTGTTGGCGAAAAGGTGGAAGCGCTGGATCCCTTCTACCCGGATCGCATGGCCTCCCGCATTCTGGGGATGGGGGATATCCTCAGCTTGGTGGAAAAAGCTCAAGAGGAAATCGACCTGGGAGATGCCGCCAGCATGGCGGAGAAGATGATGACCGCCCAGTTTGATTTCACCGATTTCCTCAAGCAGATGCGCCTGATCAAACGCATGGGATCCCTGGCAGGGCTGCTGAGACTGATGCCGGGGATGGGCAAAATCAGCGAGGAACAACTGCAAAAGGGACAAGACCAACTGGCCCGCGCCGAAGCCATGATCAACTCCATGACCCCCGAAGAGCGGCGCAACCCGGATCTGTTGGCCCGCAGCGTCAGCCGCAAACGACGGGTGGCCCGCGGATCTGGCCACAAGCTGGAGGATGTCAGCCGACTGGTCAGTGATTTTCAACGCATGCGCGACATGATGCGCAACATGGGCATGGGTGGCGGTTTTCCCGGTATGGGTTGGGGGGGTGGGCGTACCTCTCTTCCCGGCGGGGATCCCAGTTGGCGCGGACGTTCAACGGCCTCTCCCTCTCGGCAACAGCCCAGCCGCAAGCCGGGCAAAGGTGGGGGTAAAAAAGGGGGCGGCAACCGCGGATTTGGGGGCAAGTAGGATAGGATTATGCCCTTCCACGTTGTTTTGGTTGCCCCAGAGATCCCGGCCAACACGGGGAATATCGCCCGCACCTGTGCAGCCACCGATACCCCTCTCCATCTGGTGGATCCTCTGGGGTTTCGCCTTTCGGATCGCTACCTCAAGCGGGCGGGGCTGGACTATTGGCAGCATGTCCAACTGTATCGCTACCCCTCTTGGTCTGCTCTGGTGCAGGCCCACCCTGAGGCCCGGTTCTGGTGTTTTAGTGTGCGCGGCAAAGCCCTCTATACGGAAGTAACCTATCAGCCGGGAGACTGGTTGGTGTTCGGCAGCGAAAGCCGGGGGTTGGATCCCATGTTTTTGGAAACCTATCCCAGCGTGCGCATCCCACTGCGGGGGCCGGTGCGCAGCCTGAACCTCAGCAATGCCGTAGCGATTGCCCTTTTTGAGGCGCTACGTCAGCAGGGATCCCTGACAAAAGAATAAGTGGTCGGGTTGGCCCTGATATAATAGCTACTTCTCCCCGTCAGGAAGATGTGTGCTCTGCAGTATCTGCGCCCCGATTTGCTTCACCTCAAGCCCTACGACGCTGTGCCAGCCCCGGCTGCCGACAAGCTGGATGCCAATGAGTTCCCCCTCGATTGGCCGGCGGGCTTTAAGCAGAAGCTCTCCCTCCTTTGGGAAAAGGGGATCCCCAGCAACCGCTATCCCGATGCCCACCACCGGGGCCTGAAGCAGGCCATCGCCGCCTATGCCGGAGCGGAGCCAGAGCAGATCAGCCTGGGCAATGGGTCGGATGAGCTGATCCGCTCCCTGCTGATTGCCACCTGTCTGGGCGGGCGGGGCGGCATTTTGGTGGCAGAGCCCACCTTCTCCATGTACGCCATCCTGGCCCAGAGCCTGGGGATCCCGGTGGTGCGGGTTCCCCGCGACCCGGAGACGTTTGCTCTGGATCTGGAGCGCTGTCAACAGGCCTTGAGGGAGCATCCGATTCGGGTGGTGTGCCTGGTGGATCCCAACTCGCCGACGGGGAATGGCCTGACGGCTGCAGAGTGGGAGTGGGTGGAAGGGCTGCCCGAAGAGATTCTGGTGATTTTGGATGAGGCCTATTTTGAGTTCAGCCGGCACACAGCCCTGCCCAAATTGGCGGAGCATCCCAACTGGGTAATCTTGCGCACCTTCTCCAAAGCCTTTCGCCTGGCGGCCCACCGGGTGGGCTATGCTGTGGGTCATCCACAGCTTATGCAAGTGTTGGATGGGATCCGCCTGCCCTACAACCTCACGGCCCTTTCTCAGTGGGCGGTTCAGATGGCTTTGGAGCATGCCGAGGAGCTTTTGGCCGACGTGACGCTAATTTGTCAGGAGCGGGAAGCCCTTTATCAAGCTCTGCAGGAGCTGCCAGGGGTGCGGGTGTGGCCCAGCCAAGCCAACTTCCTCTACTTCCGGGTGGCCGGCTGGGATCCCCAAGAGCTGCAGCGGGCCTGGCAGGAGCTGGGGACTGGTGTGCGCTACACGGGTGGGGGGCTGCGTCTGACGGTGGGCACCCCTGAAGAGAACCGACGGGCCTTGGAGCGCCTGCGCCAAATCCTGCAATAGGCCTCCCGGCCTGCGTTCGGAGCCAGCCTAGGTGGATGGGTCGGCGCGCGAAAAGCGCTGGATCAAGCTGTGCACCTGCTGCAAGTGTCGTTCGTCCAGATGCTCCAGCGCCTGGGCGATTTCCGCTCTGAGTCGGCTCTGGGTGTCGGTTTGGGCCCGCTGCAGCAGCCAACTTTGGACAGGGCTGGGGTGCTCCACAAAGTCAAGCGCCCAGGGATCCCGTTCGTCCAGCTCAGGTTCTGCCTGGGGCAGCTGCTCCCTCCAACGCTCTTGAGCCTGTCGAAACTCCTCCGCCAAACGATCTGTTGGGCGCCCCTCCGCTTGGAGAACCTCTTGATACCTTTGGTGGGTCACCAGCCAGCGCTGCCGAATTTGAGAGCGTTGCTGCCTGGTCAGCCTGCCGGTTCTGCTTTCGGTGAAGCGCTCGTAAAACCTGAGCGTGTCTCGGTAGTGGCCCAATCGCTCACAAGCCAAGCCTACCTCCAGGGGCTGTAGCCACCAGGCCCGCTCCATCTGTGTGCTGGTAACCACTTCCTGCAGAAAATCTCGCAGCCCAGGGGATTTGCGCCTTAAGTCTTCCCAGTTGGTCCGGATATCCCGGGCCATGGCAGCCACCAGCTCGTAGTCATGTCCCCGCTGCCACGCCTGAGGATGGGCCTGCACCGTTTTCCAGAGCTTCTCCCACTCTCGGCACTGGATCAGAACTCGCAGCATCAGCGGCCAGTCTTTCAAGCGCTCCAGACTGGTGACGACGTCGCCGATGTACTCTGCCCACTCGCCTGTGAGGGGACGTCCTGCCTCTTGCCATCGGTCCAGCACCACCGAGTCTTGGCGGTCTTTGGATAGCCACCTCACCTTGCCGGGAAGGGGTTCCAGGTGGATCTTGGCCCGGTAGTAGGGGGAATGCTCCGTTTGGCCCCCCTGATCCCAAACCTCTACCGCCCGCTCAAATTCCTGCCGATAGAAGTGACAGATACCCCAAATCTTGTAGTACTGATTCGCGAACGGCTGCCGCTGGCCGAGAAAGGCCAGACGTCCCTTCAAAGCCTCAAGGGTCTCTTGCAAAAACCGGCTGCGGGCCTCTTCCTGGGGGCAGAAAGTTCCCAAGTTGTTGAGAACTTGCTCAAGCTCTGCCAAAAATTGCTGTACACACTCTTTCCAGGTGGAATCCGTTCGTGTAAGCGGGACGAAGTCCCTATCTTTGGGGCTGACTTCAACGCTCAGCCAATCTCGCACCCGCACCACCTCCCGCACCACCTGTCGAAAGCGCTCTGCAGGCTTGGCGGAGTTTTTTTGCACCACCACCATCAAGTCCACCAAGGGGCTGTAGTCTGGGATCCCAGGACATCCAGCAAAGTAGGCGGCGTTACGCTGCAGCTCCAACCAGGCCTTCCCTCTCCAAAAGCACTCCCAGGCTTCTCGTTTAAGATTTTTGTTGGGCAAAGCAGACTGCTCCAGGCTCAGGAACTTTTGCCCTGCGGAAACGTAATCCCTCTGGAGCTTGAGGAGCCAGGCCTGACATTCCTGTTCTAGAGGTGGTTTTTTTGCCTTCCGCGCCAGAGTTTGAACATCCTCCAGAAGTTTGAGGTTGCCCTCCTCGATGCCGCGCCTGAGAAGCTCAAGAGCTGCCTCCTGCAGATCTTCCAAGCTTGTATTGGTCCAGTACTGGATATTGATGCCTTTGACAGGGTAACCCAATACCGGTGGGTCGGTCTCCCATTCCGACCGATCCGGTTGCAGAGAAGGATGATCGAGCCAAGAGTTGGATTCTAAGCTTGGATCCCAGAACTCCCGCCAACCGGCAGAGGTGTCCACAATGGCCAGGGCCTCGATGGGGCGGGTAATGCCGACATACAATTGGTTGAGAAAATAATGGAGTTGCAGGGATATCGCCTCCCCAGCTCCTCGGGCGTAATCATTAAGCTTTCGGTTAAAGTTTTGTCGATAGGCGTTTCCAAACTTGTAGAGGATAACTTTTTTGAACTCCATTCCCTTAACAGACGTAGCAGTTTGCAGGAGCGGTGGTTTAAGATTCTGCTTCAATTCCTCGGCAAAGATCTTCTGGAGTTCGGGATCCTGACGCACGTAGTTCAGCTCCTCTCCCACAGGACAGGGTAAGATACAGACTGTTCCTGTGAGATCACTAAGCATTTTTCTAAGCTCATCTTCGATTAAGTTTCTTTCCTGACCATCCAGCACAAACCTTTGAACCGGCATGCCCTGCTCATGGGGACGCCAGGGCTGTTGGGGATAGATTTCTCGACTCTTGCTGAGAACTCGCCGCCACAGGTTGACTACATTGCTAAAACGAGTAACTTGTGGATTGCTGCGATAGTTGTTTCTCAGCTCCTGCGGGCCTGCAATCTCAAAGGGATGGCTCGGCAACAAGTGGGCGCGGATATGCTCGTAGAGATATTTTTTCAGAGCAGCCCAACGAAATCCCGTCGGGTTAATGGTTTGCAAGGGATCCCCGGCAAAGGCATAGGGCAGGCGATCAATAGCCCAATCCAACTTGTATTTTCCCCAAGGAGATAAGCAAAAAATGATATTCAGCTCAAGTTGGGTAAAGTCCTGAACCTCATCGCAAAAAATGACTGGATGAATAGGATTAAGAGTGCCATTCTGCAGCACATCTCTGGCCAAATCTTGGTCATCCCAGTAGCCCTCATGGGTGGTTCGATCCCGGTAACCCGGCCAAATCTCTTCGTAAATCCGCTCGAAGGCTTCTTCATCCACACTGCGGTCGGCCTCAGGCAATTCTCGGTAGCTATCGGGATCCAAATAGTCACTGACCTCATAGCCTTTGATCAGCGTGCGAATGGTGTGCCAAGCCAGCTCTACATCGCGGCGACCACAATACCAGCTCTGAAATCGATAAAAATTGACATACCGATCCGGTTGGTAGCGTTCTTGCCGCTCAGGGGGAAGGCAGTTCAGCAGGTAGTCCTGAAAAGTGCTAAAAAAAGCTTGACACTGCTGAATTTCCTCTGTGGAGAAGCTGCACCCCTCCTCCCGATAGCGGTGGCTGATGCGCAAAATTGAACTTACCCTGTTGCGAGCTTGCTGCACCAAACTGGGGCTATAGGTCAAAAAGAGAGGGCGGTACTCAAGAGGTCTCTGTTTTGAAGTTTTGAGGTAGTGGCTGCAATAGTCGGCAAAGCGGTAGTACAACATCAGAGATTTGCCGCTCCCGGCCCTTCCGTTGATCAGTAGGGGCATGGATGTACTCTGCAGGATTTCTTCCTCCTCCATGGACAAAGCCAAATTTCCCTCTGTGATCTCCTGCATTTCCAACCAAATGGTCTCATCCGCCACCATGTAGTCGGGGTAGGCGCGACGGGCGTACCGCTTCCATACCTCCAAAGGTTGCGGGTGCTGGAGAATATCCGGCTGCTTGGCTTTCATCCCAAAGAGGCAGGTTTGGCATCCCAGCTCAAACCGTTCCTTTTGCTCTGGGGCGTGGTCGTAAACTCCAATGAGAAATGGAAACAATCTCCCTGGCTGCTCCCAGACTTGCACCAAGCTGACGGCCAGATACAGGGATCCCTCCTGCCAGCATTTGACCTCTGCCTCCAGATAAAACGGCGGGAGCTGCCAGTAGAGCCTGCCTTCAATTACCAAGCGGGATACTGCTTGGTAAGCCTGGCGCCGCTGCTCTGGAGAAAGGGCCCGTACTTGCCGAACCCATTCCCCACTTTCCAACACCAGCCGCTCCTGCGGATTGGGAGCATTCAAGAACTGTGTCCATTCATACAGCTCGTCGGGCAGAGGGGGGAGATGGTTTGGCGGATCCCCTGGTTCGTGCCGCTGCGCCAGCCACGCCTGCAAACGGTCATCGGGCACCCAGCTCCGCACCCGTTCTTGATAATCCGGATCTCGCCGTCGGTCTAAGAACTCCCGGTATTCGTGACTGCCTCTCGGCCAGAGGCCAAACAAAACCAGAACGGGTACTTCGCCTACATAGCGCAGCTCCCCCACCAAGCGAATGTTGTTGCGGAGATTACGCTTCCAGTAAGGGTAACGAACGTCAAACAACTGGCTCAAAAGGGTGCGACCCCCCTCTTCCAGCCGTTCTATCAATGCTTCTAGGTTGCACTGGGTTCTGCTTCCCAGAAACTCCTCCGGGCAATATACATACATGGGATCCCGCCGGGTATACTTGGAAGCTATCCTAGTGCCGGGCTACTGGCGAAAATTGCCGCTGTGCTAAAAGTCTTAATTTTTTTCATAATCCCCACGTAGCCCACAACTACCTATGTAGCCATTTGCAAACTCACAAAACATCTCGATTCAAGCTTTTGTAAACTACCCGACACCCGCGCTATGCGCAGGGTGCGAGCTTTATCCCAATCCCTAGCGGCCCCAGAGGACAGCTAAGTTTCGGAATTTCAGGCG